>NZ_AWQS01000010.1 GCF_000576575.1 Intrasporangium chromatireducens Q5-1 | reverse complement strand
GCCGGGCGCGATCCACGCCCGGCCGGTCCCGCACCCGTGGCGCTGGGTCGCCGTCATCATCATCGCGGTCCTCGTCGCGATGATGATCAGCTCCTTCGTGACGAACGAGAAGTGGAACTTCCCCGTCGCGCTGCAGATCATGAACCAGCAGCCCGTTCTCGAGGGCCTGTGGAAGGGGACCATCGTCGGCACGATCGGCGCGATGATCCTCGGCGTCGTCGGTGGCGTCCTCCTCGCCGTGATGCGGCTGTCCGAGAACCCGGTCCTGCGCTGGGTCTCCTTCGTCTACACCTGGTTCTTCCGCGGCATCCCCCGCATCGTGCTGCTCGGCATGATCGGCACCGGCATCCCGTTCCTCTACAACTCCCTCGACTTCGGGGTGCCGTTCGGCCAGCAGTTCGCGCACCTCCTCGGGCTGTCCAACGACTTCACGTTCTTCCACCTCAGTCTCCAGGCGTTCTCGAGCACCCTGCTGGCCGGCATCATCGGCCTGGGCATGTCGGAGGCGGCCTACATGGCCGAGATCGCCCGGGCTGGGATCATCTCCGTCGACCCCGGGCAGCGCGAGGCCGCCCAGGCGCTCGGGATGAGCAGCGGCAGGACGATGCGGCGCATCGTGCTGCCTCAGGCGATGCGCGTCATCGTGCCGCCCACCGGCAACGAGACGATCGCCATGGTCAAGGACACCTCCTTGTTCGTGGCGATCCCGATCATCACCGAGCTCTACTACCAGGTGCAGATCATCGGCACGCGCACGCTGGAGATCATGGCGTCCTACGTCGCGGTCGTCGCGTGGTACCTCATCGTCTGCTCGGTGCTCATGGTCGGCCAGTACTACCTCGAGCGCTACTTCGGCCGGGGCTTCGGCCAGAGCAAGCGGGCGGCACGGCGGGCCCAGCAGCAACGGGTGGCACGGCCGGCCGGGATGGGAGGTGCGTGATGGCGCAGACCGCCACGACGCGACAGTCAAGCGGCACGCAGGACGAGGCGCTCGTCCGCGCCGTCAACGTGATGAAGTCCTTCCACGGCAACGAGGTGCTCAAGGGCATCGACCTGACCGTGCGCCGCGGCGAGGTCGTGTGCCTGCTCGGGCCCTCGGGGTCCGGCAAGACGACGTTCCTGCGGTGCATCAACCAGCTCGAGTCCATCGACGGCGGACGCATCTGGGTCGACGGCGAGCTGATGGGCTTCCGGCAGGACGATCGGGGACAGCTGCACCACCTCACCGACAAGCAGATCGCTGCCCAGCGCCGCGAGATCGGCATGGTCTTCCAGCGGTTCAACCTCTTCCCGCACAAGACGGCACTCGAGAACGTCATCGAGGCGCCGACGCAGGTCAAGGGCGTGCGAAAGGGCGTTGCGAGGGCCCGTGCGCAGGACCTGCTCGCGTCCGTGGGCCTCGCGGACAAGTCAGCGGCCTACCCGGGCGCACTCTCGGGTGGGCAGCAGCAGCGGGTGGCGATCGCCCGGGCCCTGGCCATGGACCCGAAGCTGATGCTCTTCGACGAGCCAACCTCCGCCCTCGACCCGGAGCTCGTCGGCGAGGTGCTCCGGGTGATGCGCGAGCTGGCCCGCACCGGGATGACGATGATCGTCGTCACGCACGAGATGGAGTTCGCCCGAGAGGTCGCCGACCACGTCGTCTTCATGGACGCCGGCGTCGTCTGCGAGGAGGGCCCACCCGAGCAGGTCATCGCGCACCCGAGGAACGAGCGCACTCGAGCCTTCCTGCGGCGCATGCGCAACGCGGAGGAGCGCGGCGGCGAGGGCGGCGGCGAGGAGGGCGGGCGCGACGTGCCGGGCCCGGCGGCAGCAGCCGACCTGGCCGCGGACGCCGCGGAACGCCCACCGACCTGACACCCGGGACACAATGGGGGGCATGACGACGACGTCCTCCCGCCCCGACCAGGGCGCATCGCCGCAGCGGACCGACGAGAGCCTCGTTCCGACGCTGTCGGTCGACGCGCTGCGCCAGCTGCAGACCGAGCGGCTGCAGGCGACGGTGCGAGCGGCATACGACAACGTCCCCCACTATCGGAAGGCGTTCGAGGCCAAGGGCGTCCATCCCGACGACATCCGGTCGCTCGAGGACGTGCCCCGGCTGCCGCTGACGAGCAAGGCCGACCTGCGCGACAACTACCCCTTCGGCATGTTCGCGGTGCCGCGCGAGCAGGTCGTCCGCGTCCACGCGAGCTCCGGGACGACCGGCCGCCCGACGGTCGTGGGCTACACGCGGCGCGACATCGACACGTGGGCCGACCTGATGGCACGGTCGATCCGCCTCGCCGGAGGACGGCCGGGCGACGTCGTCCATGTCGCCTACGGCTACGGCTTGTTCACCGGTGGGCTCGGGGCGCACTACGGCGCGGAACGGCTCGGCTGCACCGTCGTGCCGGTCAGCGGTGGGATGACGGACCGACAGGTCCAGCTGATCCGCGACTTCGGCGCGAGCGTCATCATGGTGACGCCGTCCTACTTCCTGTCCCTCCTCGACGAGATGGAGCGGCTCGGCCTCGACCCGCACGACACGTCGCTGCGGGTCGGGATCTTCGGCGCCGAGCCCTGGACCGAGTCGATGCGGGCCGAGATCGAGGGCCGCACCGGCATGGACGCGGTCGACATCTACGGGTTGTCCGAGGTGATGGGCCCGGGTGTCGGGCAGGAGGCGGCCGAGACGAAGGACGGCCTGCACCTGTGGGAGGACCACTTCTACCCCGAGGTCATCGACCCGGTGACGGAGGAGCCGGTCCCGGAGGGCGAGCCGGGTGAGCTCGTCTTCACCTCGCTCAGCAAGGAGGCCATGCCGGTCATCCGCTACCGGACGCGCGACCTGACCCGGCTCCTGCCGGGCACGGCGGTTCCCTCGATGCGGCGCATGGAGAAGATCACCGGTCGCAGCGACGACATGATGATCATCCGCGGGGTCAACGTCTTCCCGACCCAGATCGAGGAGCACGTGCTGGCCGAGCCGGCCCTGTCGCCCTACTTCCAGTGCGTCCTGCGCCAGCCGGGCCGGATGGTCGAGCTGACCGTGCTCGTCGAGCCGCACGAGCGGATGGCCGACGCCGAGGCTGCAGCGCTGTCGCGGCGGCTCGAGCACACCATCAAGACCCGGATCGGCACGACGTGCCGGGTCGAGGTCCGCGATCCCGGCTCGATCGAGCGGTCGGTCGGCAAGGCCCGCCGGATCGTCGACGAACGTCCCCGAGCCTGACGGGCGTCCCCGGAGCACACCGTATGCCGCTCAGTCGGCGGCGTGGGCGCGTGCCCTTTTCGTCGGTCCGACGACCACAAAGGGACACACCGCGTGCTCTCGTGGCGCATGCGGCTAGCGCGGGCAACCCGCGGCGAGGGCGCGGTTGATGGCGCGCACGAGCGGCGGTCCGCCGTAGATGAAGCCGGTGTAGAGCTGGAGCAGGGCCGCCCCCGCGTCGAGCATCCGCAGCGCGTCGTCGACGCTGCCGATCCCGCCGACGCCGATGACGGGCAGGCCGGGCGCCTCCCGGTGGACGAAGCGCACCACCTCGCGGGACCGCTCGGTGAGCGGGCGCCCGCTGAGGCCACCGGCCTCCGCTGCCCTGGCCCGGTCCGTCGGCACGAGCCCGTCCCGACCGATCGTCGTGTTCGTGGCGATGAGCCCGTCGACCCCGTGCGCTGTGCAGACCTCCAGGACCTCCCCGATGGCGGCGTCCGTGAGGTCCGGCGCGATCTTGACGAGGAGCGGCGTGCCGTCGCTCTCGCCGCGCAGCGCGCCGAGCAGGGTGTCGAGCGCGCCCCGGTCCTGCAGGCTCCGCAGGCCCGGTGTGTTCGGTGAGCTGACGTTGACGGCGAAGTAGTCGGCGTAGGGCCTCAGCACCCGCAGGGAGTACACGTAGTCGCCGACTGCGTCCTCGACCGGCGTGACCTTGGACTTGCCGATGCTCACGCCGAGGGGCACCCCGATCGGCCCGAGCGCCCGCAGCCGCGCGGCAAGGGCGTCGGCGCCGGCGTTGTTGAAACCCATTCGGTTGATGACGGCGCCGCTGTCGACGAGCCGGAAGAGGCGCGGGCGCGGGTTGCCCGGCTGGGGGTGGCGGGTCACCGTGCCGACCTCGACGAAGCCGAACCCGAGCGCCGGCCAGGCCGGCAGCGCGACCCCGTTCTTGTCCAGACCTGCGGCGAGCCCCACCGGGCTGGGGAACCGGACCCCGAAGACGTCCCGAGGGGCGTCGGCGGCGAACAGCCGACGCAGCCCGTGGAGCAGCGGCGTCGCCCGGCTCAGCGCGGCGAGTGCCCCCAGGGTGTGCTCGTGCGCCACCTCCGCATCCCCACCCCCGAGCCGGAACAGGGTCCGCCGCATCGCCCGCTCGTACCTCACGGCGCCCATCGTGCCATCAGCCGATGCCGGCCCCCCGCGCACCGTCGCTGTCGCAGCGGGTGCCGCGGATTGCGAGGGCCCCCACATTGGCCGCAGATACTACGTGGCGTAGTATCTACTACGTTCCGTAGTGAAATGGCCCTCCGGGAGACAACCGTGGATGCAACCGACCTGGCGAGATGGCAGTTCGCCATCACGACCGTCTACCACTTCCTCTTCGTCCCGATCACCATCGGCCTGTCGGCGGTCGTCGCGTGGTTCCACATGAAGTGGGTCCGGACCCACGACCCGGAGTGGATGCGCCTGGCGAAGTTCTTCGGCAAGCTCTTCACGATCAACTTCGCCCTCGGGCTCGTCACGGGCATCGTCCAGGAGTTCCAGTTCGGGATGAACTGGTCGGACTACAGCCGGTTCGTCGGGGACATCTTCGGCGCACCGCTGGCCGTCGAGGCGCTGCTCGCCTTCTTCCTCGAGTCGACCTTCCTCGGGCTGTGGATCTTCGGCTGGGGCCGGATCCCCGAGAAGCTGCACGCGGCCACGATGTGGATCGTCCACATCGGCACGCTGCTGTCCGCGTACTTCATCCTCTCGGCGAACTCCTTCATGCAGCACCCGGTCGGCTACACCTACAACCCGGCGACCGGCCGCGCCGAGCTCACCGACTTCTTCGCCGTGCTGACCAACAAGGTGCAGCTCGTCACCTTCCCGCACGTCGCCCTCGCCGCCTACATGGTCGGTGGCGCGGTGATCATGGGCGTCAGCCTGCACCTCATGCGGCGTGAGGCCCTCAAGAAGGCGCCCGACGCACCCCTCTACCGCAAGGCCGCCCGGATCGGTGCGGTCGTCACGCTCGTGGCCGGGCTCGGCGTCGCGATCACCGGTGACGTGCAGGGCAAGATCATGACCGAGGTCCAGCCGATGAAGATGGCCGCGGCCGAGGCGATCTACGACTCCGTCCCCGCCGGCGAGGGCGCGCCCTTCTCGGTGCTGACGATCGGCTCGCTCGACGGGCAGCACACGAACGCGCTCATCGAGGTGCCGGGCCTGCTGAGCTTCCTCGCGACCGGGTCGTTCGACGGCGCCGTCAAGGGCATCAACGACCTGCGCACCCAGTACCTCAGCACCTATGGGGCCTCGGGCAACGCCCTCGTCCAGGACGCTGCGACCAGCTACGTGCCGAACATCCCGACCACCTACTGGACCTTCCGTCTCATGATCGGGGTCGGCATCGCCGCTGCCGCCATCGCGGTCGCCGTCCTGTGGCTGACCCGCAAGGACCGCACCCCGACACACCGGTGGCTCTACTGGGCCGCGATCGCCGCACCGATCCTGCCCGTCATCGGCAACTCCTTCGGATGGATCTTCACCGAGGTGGGTCGCCAGCCGTGGCTCGTCTTCGGGCTCATGACCACCGGGGCCGGCGTCTCTCCCGGCGTGTCCATGGGTGAGGTCATCACCTCGATGGTCGTCTTCACGCTGCTCTACGGCGCGCTCGCCGTCGTCGAGATCAAGCTCTTCCTCACCTACGTGCGCCGTGGGGCCGAGCCCTACGAGCCGCCGCAGGAACCGTCCGACCGGGACGAGGACGCTCCCCTCGTCTTCGCCTACTGAGAGGGCAGGCCATGGAGCTCAGCACCGTCTGGTTCATCATCATCGGCGTCCTCTGGACGGGCTACTTCGTCCTCGAGGGGTTCGACTTCGGGGTCGGCGTCCTCATGCCCGTCCTGGGCGGGCGCAAGCGGGCCGCCGCGGACGCGGCCCCCGCCGCGGCGGACGTGGAGGTCGAGAAGCGGCGCCGTGTCATGCTCAACACGATCGGCCCCGTCTGGGACGGCAACGAGGTGTGGGTCCTCACCGCCGGCGGCGCCACCTTCGCCGCCTTCCCACACTGGTACGCCACGATGTTCAGCGGCTTCTACCTGCCCCTGCTGCTCATCCTCGTCGCCCTGATCCTGCGCAACCTCGGCTTCGAGTACCGCCACAAGCGGCCGGAGGAGACGTGGAAGCGCCGGTGGGACCTCGCGATCTTCTGGGGCTCGCTCGTGCCGGCGTTCCTCTGGGGCGTGGCGCTGACCAACGTCGTCGTCGGCGTCCCGATCAACGCCGCCAAGGAGTACACCGGCAACCTCTTCACCCTGCTGAACCCGACGAGCCTGCTCGGTGGCCTCACCTTCGTCGCCCTCTTCGTGACGCACGGCGCGATCTTCCTCGCGCTGAAGACCGATGGGCAGATCCGGATGGACGCCCGGCGCATCGCGACGCGAGCGGGCGTGCCCGCCGCCGGCCTCGCCGTGCTGCTCCTGCTCGTCCTCGGCCTGCAGGGTGGCGGGCTCGCCTCGTGGGTCACGACGATCCTCGCGGCCGGAGCCTTCGTCGCCGCGCTGTGGTTCAACCTCAAGGATCGTGAGGGGCCGGCGTTCATCGGCACGGCCGTCACCATCGCCATGGCCGTGGCGACCTACTTCCTCATCCTCTTCCCGAACGTCATGCCCTCGTCGACCAACCCGGCGTGGAGCCTCACGACGGCGAACGCATCGAGCTCGCACTACACGCTCACGGTCATGACGATCGTCGCGGTCATCTTCACCCCGCTCGTCCTGCTCTACCAGGGCTGGACCTACTGGGTGTTCCGCAAGCGGCTCACGACGCAGCACATCCCCGACGACGTCGTGCTCGAGCACGTGCCCTGACAGGAGCGATACCAGACAGTGAAGCCGTTCGACCCGCGCCTGCTCCGGACCGTCCCCGCGGTCCGCGCGCCGATCGCTGCCCTCACGGCGGTCGGCGTGCTGAGTGGCGCGCTCACGGTCGCGACGGCCTTCGCGCTCAGCGCCCTCGTCGTCGCGGTCGTCGAGGGGGCGCCGGTGGGCACCCCGGCGCTCTGGCTGGCGGCCCTCTTCGCCGCCCGAGCCCTCCTCGCGGCGGGATCCGACATCGTCTCGGCCTGGGCCGGCGCGGCCGTCTCGACCCGGCTGCGCTCGGCACTCCTGCGGGCCTGGGGCCGGCTGCCGGCGGAGCGGCGCCCCGACCCCGACACCGCCGTCACGCTCGCGACGTCCGGGGCCACGGCCGTCGAGCCGTATGCCGCCCGCTACCTGCCCACCCTCCTGACCGCCGCGCTCGTCCCCGGCCTCGCGATCGCAACCCTCGCCGTCGTGGACTGGCCGAGCGCGGTCATCGTCGTGCTGACCCTGCCCCTGCTGCCGGTGTTCGCGGTCCTCATCGGCAAGGCGACGCAGACCTCGACGGAACGCCGCTGGGTCGCCCTCGCCCAGCTCTCCGGGCACTTCCTCGACGTCGTCCGCGGGCTGCCCACCCTTGTCGGCTATGGCCGGGCCGGCCACCAGGTGGGCGTCGTCAAGGAGGTCAGCGAACGCCACCGCAGCGCGACGATGGCCACCCTGCGGATCGCCTTCCTCAGCTCGGCGGCGCTCGAGCTGCTCGCCAGCATCTCGGTCGCGATCGTCGCCGTCGTGGTGGGCCTGCGCCTGTCGTGGGGCACGATGTCGCTCGGGGCCGGGCTCGTCGCGATCCTCCTGTCGCCCGAGGCCTACTGGCCGATCCGTCGGGTCGGTGCCGAGTTCCACTCCGCTGCCGGCGGCGCCGTCGCCCTCGACGCGATCCTCGCCCACCTCGAGGCTCCGAACGCAGCCTGCGAGGGTGCACTCAGCGGCGCACCGGTGCGTTCGACCCCCAACGCCGCGCTCGTGGAGGTGGAGGGGGTGGAGTACCGGTATGCCGCTGAGCTGGCCCCCGTGCTCCGTGACCTCACGCTCCGGCTGGCGCCGGGGCTCACCGTGGTGACCGGCCCCTCCGGCGTGGGCAAGTCGACACTCCTCGAGCTGCTGGCCGGTCTCCGGACCCCGACCAGGGGCACGGTCACGGCCCCGGCCGCGCACCTGGTGACCCAGCGGCCCTTCATCCCCGCGGGCACCGTCCGTGCCGCAGTGACCCTCGGCGCCCCCCGACCCATCCCCTCCATCGATGTATCTGCGAGCCCAATGAGCCGCGGCATGACATCGACCCGGGACGAGGCAGTGTGGGAGGCCCTGCGCCGGGTCGGTCTCGACGGCGTCGTCGCGGCCCTGCCCGGCAGCCTCGACGCGCCGCTCGGCGACGACGGGTTCGGGCTGTCCGCCGGGCAGCGGCAGCGGATCGCCCTGGCCCGCGCCTCGCTCTGCACCGAGCCGCTCGTCCTGCTCGACGAGCCGACCGCCCACCTCGACGGTGACGCCGCCGAGCAGGCCCACGCCCTCATCGCGGAGCTCGCGGAGCGCCGGGTCGTCGTCGCGGTGACGCACCGCCCCGAGCTGCTGCGACTGGCCGACCACCACGTCCACCTCGAGCCGGTGCACGGCCCGGCAACCGAGCTGCGAGCGGAGGTGCGCCGATGACGGCCCGGAGCCCCCACGCTGTGGTGCTCACGTCGCGGCAGGGCGCACCGGATCTCCGCCCCCCACGGCGGCAGGACCGGCGCGCCGGTGTGGCGCGCCCGGCCCCCGGCATTGTCAAGGGCGGCGTCCTCGGCGGGATCGCCTCCGCGTCCGGCATGGCCCTGACCGCCACGAGCGGGTGGCTCATCGTCCGCGCGGCCGAGCGGCCCATCATCCTGACCCTGATGACCGCCATCGTGGCGGTCCGCGCGTTCGGCATCGCGAGGCCGGTGTTCCGCTACTGGGAGCGCCTCGTCAGCCACGATGCTGCCCTCGCGCTGCTCGCGCGACGTAGGTGGGCGGCATACGACGCCCTCATCCCGCTGACTCCGGCGCGGCTCGGCCGCCGCCGTCGCTCGGACGTGCTGGCCGGCGTGGTCGACGACCTCGACGACGTGGTCGACGCCCAGGTGCGCGTCACGGTGCCGGTCATCTCATCGGTCGTCGCAGGGGGGCTCGCGATCCTCCTGACGAGCTGGCTCGCACCGGCCGTCGGGCTCGTGCTGTCGGCGCTCGCAGTCGGCATCGCCCTGGTCTGTGTCGTCGCCTATCGCCTCGAGTCCCGTTCCCTCGCCGAGCTGCTCGCCGCGCGCGCAGAAGTGATGAGGGTCAGCGAGCTGATGACGAGCCAGGCGACGGACTTGCACGCAGTCGGCGGCTGGCCCACCGCCATGGGGTGGCTCGACGATGCCCAACGGACCCTCACGACCGCGACTCGCCGTCAGAGCATCGGTCGCGCCACGGCCTCCGCAGCGTTCCTGCTCCTCGTCGGCGGGGCCGTCGTGCTGACCGCCGTCGTCGTCTGGCCGCTCGCCCTGGCTGCCCCGGTCAAGGCGCTGCTGCTCCTCACCCCCGTGGCCGTGAGCGAGGTCATCACCCCGCTCACCGACGCGATGCGCGCGCTCGCCCGGGCCACGGGCAGCGCGGCGCGGATCGACGCACTGCTCGGGCTCGAGCCCGCCGTCGGGCCGGGCGGGACGACCGACCTGCCGGCGACGACCGGCGCGCCGCGCCTCACCGCGCGCGGCCTCACAGCCTCGTGGACCGGCGGGAGGACCGACGTCGGGCCGATCGCTCTCGACGTACCCGCCGGTTCACGGGTCGCTCTCACCGGCCCGAACGGGTCAGGCAAGTCCACCCTGCTCGCCGTCCTCGCCCGCCACCTCGAGCCGACCGGCGGCACGGTGGGCTGGGACGGCGTCGACGTCACCGACCTGCTCACGGCGTGCGTGCGCGACCAGGTCGCCATCGTCGACGACCTCCCGCACGTCTTCGCGAGCACGCTGCGGGCCAACCTGACCCTGGCGCGGCCCGGAGCGACCGACGCCGAGGTGCGGGACGCGCTGCGTCGCGCGGGGCTGTCCCCGTTGCTCGCCGCGCTCCCCGCGGGCCTCGACACCCGCCTCGGCGAGGGTGGACGCGGGCTGTCCGGCGGTGAGCGGGCCCGGATCGCGATCGCGCGGGCCCTCCTCAGCCGGCGCCCGGTCATCCTCCTCGACGAGCCCGTCGCCCACCTCGACCCGCCGACGGCCACCGCCGTCCTCACCGACCTCCTGACCGCGGACCCCGAACCCGGTCCCCACCCAACGATCGTGATGGCCACCCACCGACCCGAGGGGCTCTCGCTCTTCGACCAGGTCGTCACGATGCAGCGCCCGCCCGAGTAGATTTGGAGGCACCATGTCCACCACTCCCCGCAACCGCCTCGGCGAGCTCGAGCGTGCCGTCCTCGAGCACCTCTGGACGGAAGGCCCCTCCCACCCGGAGGGCCTGACCGTCCGCGAGGTGCACGACGTCGTCGGCGTCCAGCGCGACCTCGCCTACACGACCC
This sequence comes from Intrasporangium chromatireducens Q5-1, assembly GCF_000576575.1. Lineage (GTDB taxonomy): Bacteria > Actinomycetota > Actinomycetes > Actinomycetales > Dermatophilaceae > Intrasporangium_A > Intrasporangium_A chromatireducens. The sequence goes on along the minus strand of NZ_AWQS01000010.1, from coordinate 36,893 downwards.
TCATGACCGTCCTCGACCGGATGGCCAAGAAGGGCCTCGTGACGCGCGAGCGAGACGGCCGCGCCTGGCGCTACACCGCCGCGGCGTCCCGTGACGAGCTGACCTCGGAGACGATGCGCCACGCCCTCGGCGAGCTCGCCGGCACCGAGCGCCGCAGCGCCCTGCTCCACTTCCTCGACGAGTCGACCCCGGAGGAGATCGACGAGCTCCGTGCCGCCCTGGCCGCGCTCGAGGCCCGCCAGGCCCCGGGCTCGACGCCGCGCGGACGTCACCGCCGGCAGAAAGTGACCTGATACTCGGTGTACATCCTGCCGTTGGCGCTGCTGGCCATGGCCCTCGCCTGGCCGGTGCCACGGCTGATGGCGGGTTTCACCAGTTTCCGTCGCGCACCGCGTGCTGCCCTCGTCGTCTGGCAGGCGACGGCGGTGGCCGCGGTGCTCGCCGCGCTCTTCACCGCTCCGGCCGCCGTGCCGTTCATCGTGCGCCAGCAGTCGCGGATCACCGAGCACCTCGGTCTCGTCGCCCTCGCGGGCGTCGTGAGCGGGCTCGTCCTCGCGCGGCTGCTCGTCGCCGGGCACCGTGTCGGCCGGAACCTGCGCGTCGTCCGCAAGCGGCACCGTGAGCTCGTCGACGTGCTCGCCTCGCACGACGACCGGCACCTGCGGGTCCTCGAGCACCCGACCCCGACCGCCTACTGCCTGCCCGGCCTAAGCCGCCGGGTCGTGCTGAGCCAGGGCACCCTGGACCGGCTCCCGGCCGAGGAGCTGGAGGCGGTCCTCGCCCACGAGCGCGCCCACCTCGCCGCCCGGCACGACCTGATCCTCGAGTTCTTCACCGTCGTCCACGAGGCGGTGCCGCCCTTCGTCCGCTCCGAGACGGCGCTGCGCGAGGTCCACCTGCTCATCGAGGTGCTCGCCGACCGGGCTGCCGTCCGCGACGTCGGGCCGATGCCCACGGCGCGAGCCATCGTCGACATGGCCGGTGGCGGGGCGAGCCCGGCCGGGAGCATGGCGATGGGCTCGACCCCCTCGGCGGCCAAGGTGCGGATCGGCCTGCTCGAGCCCGCCCGGATCTGGGGGCTTCCCGTCCCGATCGCGTCCGCGCTGATGTACGTCTTCGCCGGCCTCCTCGTCGCCATGCCGGTCACGCTCCTGTCGATGGCCTTCGCCGGATTCCTCGTCACCTGACGCCTCCGTCGAGCGGACCCCGTGTGCGCCAGCCACAGCGACAGGTATGCCGCTGGGCTGAGTCAGCTCAGCGGCATACCTGCGCGGTCATGCCCCGGCCCGTCGAAAGGCCACTTCACGTCGAAGGGCCACTTCACGTCGAAGGGCCACCGGGTCGTTACGCTTGGCGACCATGCGCGTACTCGTGAGCGGAGGGGCCGGCTACATCGGCTCGCACACCGTGGTCCAGCTCGTCGCCGCCGGCCACGAGGTCGTCATCGTCGACAACTTCGCGAACAGCAAGCCGTCCGTGGTGAACCGGCTCGAGGCGCTGACGGGTGAGCACCTGCCGGTGCATTCGTTCGACCTGACCGACCACGACAAGACCGAGCACCTCTTCGCGCACGAGGACATCGACGCCGTCATCCACTTCGCCGGGCTCAAGGCTGTCGGCGAGAGCGTCGAGATGCCGCTCGAGTACTACGAGAACAACCTCGGCTCGACGTTCTCGCTCGTGCGCGCCATGCAGCGGCACGGCGTCGACAAGCTCGTCTTCTCGTCGTCGGCGACGGTCTACGGCCTCGACCAGGAGGCGGCGACGGAGGACCGGTCGACGTCGGCGACCAACCCCTATGGCTGGACCAAGGTCATGCAGGAACAGATCCTGCGCGACATCGCAGTGGCCAAGCCGTCGATGCGCTTTGCACTGCTGCGCTACTTCAACCCGGTCGGGGCGCACGCGAGCGGCACCATCGGCGAGGACCCCCAGGGCCCACCGAACAACCTCGTGCCCTACATCGCCCAGGTCGCGGTGGGGCGGCGCGAGAAGCTGCAGGTATTCGGCGACGACTACCCGACGGCCGACGGGACCCCCCTGCGCGACTACATCCACGTCGAGGACCTCGCCGCCGGTCACCTCGCGGCGCTCACCCGGTTGTCCACAACGGCCGAGCCGGTCTCGACGTGGAACCTCGGCACCGGTCGTGGCACGAGTGTCTTCGAGATGCTGCACGCCTTCGAGCGGGCCGTGGGCCGGGAGCTGCCCTACGAGGTGGTCGGCCGTCGCGCGGGTGACGTGGCGGTCTCCTTCGCCGACCCCAGCAAGGCGAACGCCGAGCTGGGCTGGCGGGCCACCCGGACGATCGACGACATGTGCGTCGACACGTGGCGGTGGCAGAGCCAGAACCCGAAGGGCTTCCCGGACGCCGACAGCTGAGGGGACGGCGCTGACGGCACGGCGCTGACGGCGCTCTCCGGACGGCGTCGTCAGGGCTGCGGGTCGAGCGCGTCGTACTCGCGGAAGGACGGGACGCGCGCGACCGCGACCCACACGAGGAGGACGACGAGCGCGCCGCCGACGAGGGGCGGCAGCCACGTCACGGACACGGCGGCGAGCGACCCGGCGAACATCTGCCCGACCCGCGGCCCGCCCGAGACGACGACGGTGAAGATGCCCTGGATCCGGCCCCGGATCGCGTCCGGCACGGCCGCCTGCAGGATGGTCGTGCGGAAGATCGCGCTGATGTTGTCCGACCCGCCGGCCCAGGCGAGGCAGCCGCACGACGCGACGAGCCCCCAGACGTTGACGTCGGCGAAGTCGGACGATCGGACGGACCAACCGCCGAGGGTCACGACGGCGAGCGCGACGCCGAGGCCGAGGATGGCCAGTCCGTAGGACGTGATGGCCGCGCGGATCGCCCGGCCCTGCCAGCGCGCACCCGTCACCCGCCCCGAGAAGACGCTCGAGACGATGCTGCCAACGGCATACGAGGCGGTGAGCAGCCCGACCGTCACGGCTCCGCCGCCGAGCACGATCGCCCCCACGGCAGGGAACAGCACGATCGGTTGGCCGAAGGTCATCGCGATGATGTCGACGACGAAGCTCATCCGGGTGTTCGGCGCCTCCCGGAGGTAGCGCAGCCCGTGCCGCACCGCGGCCAGACCGCTCATCACCCGACCGTCAGGCGTCCGTTCCGGCTGGATGCTCGGCAAGGTCCACAGGCCGAGGAAGCCGAACACGAAGAGCAGCACGTCCACGGTGTAGGTCCACTCGTAGCCGACCCGGGCCACGAGGACACCGGCGGCCGCCGGCCCGAGCGTGACCATGAAGCCCATCGCAATGCCGTTGAGCGCAGCCGCCTGCGGCAGCAGGGACACGGGCAGCAGCCGGGGCGTGATGGCCTGCCGGGTCGCCGAGGCGATCGTCGCCGCCACGGCGTTCACGGTCGTGATGACGTAGAAGACCCAGACCGTCTCGAGCCGACCCCAGGCGACCGTCGCCAACGAGACGGTCGAGAGCCACGCGACGACCGACGCGATGAGGGCGACGGCACGCCGGTCGAAGCGGTCGGCGATCGCGCCCCCGTAGAGGCCGGCGGCGATCATCGGCACCAGCGAGAACCACGCAACGAGCGAGACCATGAACGTGGACTGCGTGAGGTCGTAGATGTGCAGCCCCACAGCGGTATTCGTCATCACCGCGCCGATCCCCGACAGGGTGTTGCCGGCCCAGAGCCGGGCGAAGGCCGGGCTGGCCCGCAGTGGCGTGAGGTCGATCAGGTGCGACCGGCGCGTCGTCACGGCGGCTGTGTCGGAGGCGTCGGGCACAGGGTGCAACCTACGCCTCCGCACACGCCTCGCCACACGCCCCTGGGCGGCGCCTTGAACATGGCTCCACACGGGCCCGTGGGCTCGGCGGCCCTGAGCTGCGTCCGTTGAGGGGCGTCCGTCATGCGGGCGCGCGCAGCAGCGCCTCGACCTCGTCGGCACCGCTGGGGTAGTGCTGCCGCTCGGCCTGCAGGGTGAGGGCGAACCGCTCGGCGGCCGCTCGGTAGCCGGGCTTGCTGAGCACCCGGCTCACGGCGTCGGCGAGAGCTTCCCGGCCACCGCGTCGGCTGATGATGACGCCGGCGCCCACCCGGCGGACCCGCAGGGCGACGTCCTTCTGGTCGCGCCCCTGGGGCACGCAGACCATGGGCACCCCCGCCGCGAGCGCCTTGACGGCCGTCCCGTGGCCGCAGTGGGTCACGACGACAGTGGCCTCTTCGAGCACCTCCGAGTGGGGCGCCCATCGCACCACCCGCACGTTGGGCGGCGCCTCGACCTCGGCGGGGTCGACGCCGCCGCCCGTCGTGACGAGCCCGCGAACCGGCAGGCGTCCCAAGGCGTTCGCAGCCCGGTTGAGCAGCTCGGTCCGCCCTTGGTAGACCGAGCTCATGCCGACGAGGACGAAGGGCCCCTCTCCCTCCGGTCGCCAGTCGGCGCCGCCGGCGACCACGGCTGGGTCCTCCAGCTGCGGACCGACGTAGCGCACGTTCGCGGGCAGGTCCGGGAACGGCAGGTCGAACGAGGGGCTGGTGAGCACCAGGACCCGCTCACACCGGTCGACCAGGGAGAACATGTCGTCGGTGGTATCGAGCCCGTGGCGAGCGAGCGCCGCGTTGACCGGGTCGAGGCCGGAGCTCTGGAGTCGCCGCACGACGCCGGCCAGAGCGGCGTCACGCCACCGGCCGGGGCGGCCGCGCGGGAGCTCCCAACCGGTGCCGAGCTGGGGAGCGGAGCCGACGGCCGGTTGTAGGCGTTGGGAATCAGCGCGGCCACGGGCACACCGGTCGCGAGCGCGCCGATCACCCCACCGACGAGCGCCCAACCGACGAGGACGACGTCGGGCCGGAACCCCGCTGCCGTCTCGACGACGTCGTCGGCATACAGGGGGGCCGGTCCGCAGAGGATCTCGTCGCGGGCGAAGCGGGCTCGGGCCAGCGGCTGCATCCGCTCCAGGTCGCGGATCCCGGCGGTCTGCTCGTCGATACTGCCGAAGTGCCGGGGCCGCCGCCACGGCGTGAAGCCGGCCCCCACACCTCGCGCGTTGACCTCGATGGTCGGATCGGCCAGCACGTGCGCCGTGTGGCCGCGCCGGACCAGCTCCTCGAGCAGGCCCAGCTCGGGAGGCAGGTTGCCGCCCCCGTCGAGGTCGACGAGCAGGACCCGCGCCATCGACCCATGGTGTCCCACAGGGAGGCCCGGCACCACTGAATTGGACCGATGCCCGAGCCGCGCACCACTCAGGCGACGTCCCGCCCCGCCCGCGTCACCTCCTCGATCCTGAGCTCGCGCAGCCGGAAGCCGTCGCGCAGCCACTGCCATGACCCGTCCGCTGCCCGTCGGGCGACCTGCGTGCAGACCCGACCGTCGGCGGTGCGCGTCGACGTGCACGCCACCCCGTTCCGGACGATCGGCCGACCCGCCGGCTCAGCGGCGAGGTCGAGCCCGCGCGCCAGTGCGGCCACGAACGCCGCACCGATCTCGACCGACCCGACCGCCTCGCGACCGTCACGGAGGCTGACGACGGCGTCAGCGGCATACAACCCGACGATCCCCGCCACGTCACCAGCCGCCACGCACTGCGCGAACTGCTCCACCAGCTCCTCCGGCCCGGCCGGCCCCTGTCCCGTCGTCATGGCGAAACCGTCCCACCGACCACCGACACTGCCCGCCACCGCCGCGCCGCACCGACGGTGTTGAATAGCCCCATGGCCGCCGAACCCCTGCATGTGACCTTCGTGTGCAGCGGCAACATCTGCCGGTCGCCGATGGGCGACGTCATCCTGAGCCAGCTCGTCGCGGAGGCCGGTCTGTCGGACCAGATCCGGGTCACCTCGAGCGGCACCGGCGACTGGCACGTCGGGGAGCGGGCCGACCCGCGGACGGTCGCGGTGCTGCACCGCAACGGCTATGACGGGTCGGCCCACCGCGCAAGCCAGTTCGACGAGCGCACCTTCGACGACGTCGACCTCGTCCTTGCCTCGGACCTGGGCCATGTGCGTGCGCTGCGACGGCTGGCCCGCAATGACGCGGACCGCGACAAGATTCGCCTGGTCCGCGAGTTCGACCCCACAGCGGTCGCCAACGGCACCCTGGAGACCGACGACCCTTGGTACGGCGACGATTCCGACTTCGCCAGGTGCTTCCGCGAGGTGGAGGCGGCGTGCCGGGGGATCCTCACCCACCTCGAGGAACGGCTCCGCTGAGGCATGGACAACCTGAGACTCACCATCCCGGCCTATCCGGTGGGGGCACCGTGCTGGGTGGACCTGCTCGTCGCGGATCCTGCTGCCGCACAAGACTTCTACACCGCGCTCTTCGGTTGGAGCTGGCGACCCGGGGACGAGCAGACCGGCGGCTACCCCCTGGCGCTGCTCCACGGCGCGCCGGTGGCTGGCCTGAGCCGACGCCCCGAGGGGGCACCCGTGCCGAGCCAGTGGACGACCTACCTGCGCACCGGGGACGTGTATGCCGCTGGGCGGGCGATCGCGCAGCACGGCGGACGCCCGCTCGGGCGCCCAGCGACGATGGGCCGACTCGCGCGCAGCCTCATCGCGACCGGCCCCGGTGGTGCGTACTTCGGCGTGTGGGAGCCTGGCTGGCTGCCCGGGTCCGGAGTGCTCGACGAGGCCGGCTCGTTGACCTGGAACGAGCTCGCGACCCGCGACTACGACGCGGTGCAGACCTTTTACCGGGCCGTCTTCGACCTCCGCTTCACCGATGCGTCCGAGGAAGGCGGCCCGCGCTGGGCGACGGCCGCGACGAGCGACGGCAACCCCGCCTTCGGGCTGTCCGAGGTCGGCCCGGAATGGCCCGACGACATCCCGTCGCACTGGATCGCCTCCTTCGCGACCGAGGCGATCGTCGAGACGGTCGCGACCGCGTTGGGACTCGGCGCGGCGCTGCTCAACGGTCCGTTCGAGGGCCCGTATGGCCTCGGCGCGGTGCTGAGGGGGCCTGAGGGTGAGGTCTTCTCGGTTCTGGAGCCGCACGAGGAGGACTGAGTCCCGCCGCCGGTCACGGTCTGGCGAGGCGACCGGGCCCTGCGGCGCCGCGATGGACGTGGTTGTCTAGGAGAACGGCGCCGGAGCCGCCGACGCCCGGACGACAGGAGTGCGCATGCCCGCCCCACCGTCACCGTTCCCGGCCGGCCAGCCATGCTGGGCCGACCTGCTCGTGCAGGATGTCGAGCGCACAGCGACGTTCTACGAGCATGTCCTCGGCTGGAGAGTCCCTGCGAGCAGCACGAACCCGGAGGGCTACCGAGTCGCCAAACGCAACGGCCGCGCCGTCGCCGGCATCGGCCAGCAGCCCCTCGAGGACCAGGGGATGACCCCGGCCTGGACCGTCTACCTCGCCGTCGCCGATCCCGGAGAAGCGACCGACCGTGCCGAGGCGGCCGGGGCGGAGGTCGGCTCCGAGCCGGACCAGGACCGGGGCTTCGGGCGGGCGGCCGTCCTCATCGACCCCTCGGGCGCCCGGGTCGGGCTGTGGGAGACCGGCAGCCACGACGGCATGGAGCTCGTCGGCGAGCCGGGTGCCATGTGCTGGAGCGAGACGATGACCCGCGACTACGACGCATCGAAGGCGTTCTATGCCGAGGTCTTCGGCTGGCAGCTCCAGGAGATCGGCGAGGGGGGCTTCCGCTACTCGGTCGCGCGCGTCGGTGACGAAGAGCCGTTCGTCGGGGTCGGGGCGATGCCCGCGGACGCCCCGGTCGACGACGCCTCGCACTGGACGGTGTACTTCGCCGTCGAGGACTGCGACGCCACGGTGGCCCGCATCCCCGAGCTCGGCGGTGGCGTTCCTCGGCCCCCACAGGACTCGCCCTACGGGCGGATGTCGGTCGTCGCCGGTCCCGAGGGCGAGACCTTCGCGATCATGCAGCTGCCCGACCGCGGCTGAGGCACCGGGCGAGACCGGCGTTTGCGCTCACTCGACGGGCCGCGGCCGGAGTTCGCGCTCACTGGACGGGCCGCGGCCGGAGTTTGCGCTCACTCGACGGGGAGGGGATGGGGAGGTGAGCGGCATACGGGATGGTTTTGAGGGTGGCCCAGCCCGGCTGGGAGGATGGCGGCATGCCCTCGCTCGCTGACGCCACCCCGCCCATCGCCCTCGGCGCGCTCGACGGCCGCTACCGCGTTGCTGTCGCGCCGCTCGTCGACCACCTGTCGGAGGCGGCGCTGAACCGGGAGCGGGTCCACGTGGAGGTCGAGTGGCTCGTGTTCCAGACGAGCCACGGCGTCGTCCCGGGGGTGCGCAAGCTGACCGACGACGAGGTCGCCGCCCTGCGGCAGGTCGTGACGGACTTCGGCCCGGACGACGTCGCGGAGCTGGGCGACATCGAGCGGGTCACGGTGCACGACGTCAAGGCCGTCGAGTACTACCTCAAGCGACGGCTCGCCGCGATCGCGCCGGCAGAGGAGGACAAGGGACTCGCCGAGCTGATCCACTTCGGGTGCACCAGTGAGGACGTCAACAACCTGTCCTACGCGCTCATGGTCAAGGGCGCCGTGACCGAGGTGTGGCTGCCGAAGGCCCGCGCGCTCGTCGACCAGCTCGCCACGATGGCGCGCGAGCTGCGCGACACCCCCCTCCTCGCCCACACGCACGGGCAGCCGGCGACGCCGACGACGATGGGCAAGGAGCTCGCCGTGCTCGCGTGGCGGCTCACCAGGCAGCTGCGTCGGGTCGAGCGGCAGGAGTACCTCGGCAAGTTCAACGGCGCCACCGGCACGTATGGCGCTCACCTCCTCGCGCTGCCCGACGTCGACTGGCCCGCCGTGTCGCGTGAGTTCGTCGAGGGGCTCGGCCTGACGTGGAACCCGCTGACGACGCAGATCGAGAGCCATGACTGGCAGGCCGAGCTCTATGCCGACCTGGCCCGGTTCAACCGGATCCTGCACAACCTGTGCACCGACGTCTGGACCTACATCTCGATGGGCTACTTCGCGCAGGTGCGGGGCCAGGGCACTGTCGGTTCGAGCACCATGCCGCACAAGGTCAACCCGATCCGCTTCGAGAACGCCGAGGCCAACCTCGAGGTCTCGAACGCGCTGCTCGACGTCCTCGGCTCCACCCTCGTCGAGAGCCGGATGCAGCGGGACCTCACCGACAGCTCGATGCAGCGCAACATCGGCACCGCCTTCGGCCACGGCCTGCTCGCCCTCGACAACGTCGCCCGCGGTCTCGCCGGTCTCGATGCCGTGCCCGCGGCGATGGCGGCCGACCTCGAGGCGAACTGGGAGGTGCTCGCCGAGCCGATCCAGTCGGCGATGCGGGCGCTCGGGGCGCAGGGTGTGCCGGGCATGGAGGAGCCGTATGAACGGCTCAAGGAGCTGACCCGGGGCCGCCGGATCAACGGCGACGACCTGCGGGAGTTCGTCCGGGGCCTGGGGCTGCCCGCCGACGTCGAGGCGCGGTTCCTCGAGCTGACCCCGCAGACCTACACGGCCCTCGCGAGCCGCCTGGTGGACTACCTGCCCTGACGCCTCGGCGGCCACTGCCGCGCCGTCCTGCCACCCACGCTGTGGAGGATCAGCCACGCCAGGATGTGCCGATCCTCCACAGCCCGGCCCGTCGCGCCCCCACCGCCGCGCCGCGATGCGGGCATACGATCGAGGCGGCTCCGAGGCACGAAGGAGAGGTTGATGACGGACAGCACGACCGCCAGGCCCCGACCGCAGCAGGTCCGCCTCGCGATCACGGGCATGACGTGCGCGTCGTGCTCGGCGCGCATCGAGCGCAAGCTCGGCAAGGTCGAGGGCATCGAGTCCGCCACCGTCAACCTCGCGACGGAGAAGGCGCAGGTCGTCTACACCGGGCCCGTCACCGTCGAGCAGATCGTCGCGGAGATCGAGCGCACCGGCTACGCCGCGACGGTCATCCCCGCCGGGGCCCCCGGGCGCCCCGCCGCGGGTGCCCTCCTCGACAAGCTGAACAGCCGGTATGCCGCTCACCCCGCTCCCGGACGCACCTCCCCCGCCGCCCGGGCCGGCTCCACAGGCAGGCCACAGCCGCCCGCCCCAGCGACCTCCGCGACCGAAGACGGGACACCAGCGACCCTCGACAGGCACCGGGACCGCCTGGTGCGCAGCGTGGTCGGCGCGGACCTCAGGACCCGCCTCGTCGTCGCGGCGGCCCTGACGATCCCGGTGTTCCTGCTCGCCATGGTCGTGCCCGCCTTCCCGGCCAGCCCCTGGCTCCAGCTCGTCCTCGCCACGCCGGTCGTCGCCTGGTGCGCGTGGCCGTTCCACCGGGCCGCGGCGATCAACGCGCGTCACCTCGCGTCCACCATGGACACGCTGGTCTCGCTCGGCGTGCTGGCCGCCTACCTCTACTCCCTCGTCGCCCTGCTCGCCGGGCAGAGCCACCTCTACTTCGAGACGGCGGCGGTCGTCACGACGTTCCTGCTCGTCGGCCGGTTCCTCGAGACGCGGGCGAAGGACAGCGGCAAGGACGCCCTGCGTTCCCTGCTCGACCTCGGCGCCAAGGACGTGTCGGTCCTGCGGGTGGACCCGCGCACCCGAATCACCGGCGAGCAGCGCGTTCCGGTCGAGCAGCTCGCCGTCGGCGACCAGTTCCTCGTGCGGCCGGGCGAGAAGGTCGCCACCGACGGCATCGTCCGCGACGGCTCGAGTGCCATCGATGCCAGCCTCGTCACCGGTGAGTCGGCACCGGTCGACGTCACCGTCGGCGACGCGGTGACCGGCGGCACGATCAACACGACCGGCCGACTCGTCATCGAGGCGACGCAGGTCGGCGCCGACACGATGCTCGCCGGCATCCAGCGCCTCGTCGAGGCGGCCCAGACCGGCAAGGCCCCGATCCAGCGGCTCGCCGACCGGGTCTCGGCCGTCTTCGTGCCGGTCGTCCTCGCCATCGCGCTCGTCACCCTCGTCGCCTGGCTCGCGACCGGCCACGGCGTCCCGCAGTCACTCGCCGTCGCCGTGACGGTGCTGATCATCGCCTGCCCCTGCGCCCTCGGTCTCGCGACGCCGACCGCCCTCCTCGTCGGCACGGGCCGGGGCGCCCAGCTCGGCACCCTCATCAAGGGCCCGCAGGTGCTCGAGGACACCCGCCGGGTCGACACACTCGTGCTCGACAAGACGGGCACGGTGACGACGGGGGACCTGCGGCTGAAGAAGATCGCCGTCATCGGCCGGCTCGACAAGAAGGCCGCGCTCAAGGCGGCGGCCTCCGTCGAGCAGGGCAGCGAGCACCCCATCGCCCGAGCCATCGTCGCCGGGGCCAAGGAGGCCCGCATCGGGCTGCCCCGGATCACCGACTTCACGGCGAACCCGGGCGAGGGCGCGTCCGCCCGGATCAACGGCACCGAGGTGACCGTCGGCAAGGCGGTCCTCTTCGACACCGTCGACCCAGCCCTCGTCGAGCACGCCCGCACCACTCCGGGCACGACGGTCCTCGTCGGGTGGGACGGCACCGCGCACGCCGCACTCACGGTGGGGGACGCCGTGCGCGACTCGTCCCGCGCGGCCGTCGAGCGGCTCCGGGGACTGGGGCTGACGCCATACCTGCTGACCGGCGACGCGGAGGCGAACGCCCGCAGCGTCGCCGAGCAGGTCGGCATCGACCCTGCGAAGGTCCGCGCCGACGTGCTGCCCACCGACAAGCACGCGATCGTGCGCGACCTGCAGCAGCAGGGCAAGGTCGTCGCGATGGTCGGCGACGGCGTCAACGACGCCGCTGCGCTGGCCCAGGCTGACCTCGGCATCGCGATGGGGTCGGGCACCGACGTCGCGATGGATTCCGCCGACATCATCCTCGTGCGCTCCGACCTCGACGCCGTCGGGGACGCCATCGAGCTGTCCCGAGCGACGCTGAAGGTGATCAAGCAGAACCTGCTGTGGGCCTTCGGCTACAACACCCTGGCCATCCCGGTCGCCGCGTTCGGCCTGCTCAACCCGATGATCGCCGGCGCCGCCATGGCCCTGTCCTCGGTGCTCGTCGTGTCGAACTCGCTGCGGCTCAAGGCGTTCCGCCGCTGAGACGCCGAGAGGCCGGTCCCTGCAAGGGCCGGCCTCTCGAGGCGGTCGTGCTCAGATGGTGACTTCGCCATCCGGCGTCGTGAACGTCACCGACATCAGACCCGGTGTGCCGCGCGGCGCGACGAACGTGAAGTCGACGCCCTCGGGCCGGTAGCCCGACGGCAGGCCCAGCCACTCGCGGACCCGGTCGGGGTCACCGGCGATCTCGAGCCGCTCGAGGGCGACTGCCGCGCTCGCCCCGTTGGACGGGTGCACGGCCATGTCCTCCCACTGGACGAAGAAGGGCAGCTGCGGGTCGGCCATCAGGCCCTTGATGCCCAGCTGCCGCCACCGCAGCTCGACCCCGTCGGGCCGGGTCCGGTTGCCCTCGACGGACTCGCGACCGAGGCGCTCCTCCGCGGGGTGGATGTCGTCGACGGCGACGACCCAGCCCATCCAGCCGCCCCCGGCCTCGGAGCGGGCGCGGACCGCCTGGCCGAACGGTGCCTTGTCGGACGCCGGGTGGTCGAGGACCTCGACGACCTCGAGATAGTTGTGGTTGGCCAACGGCAGGATCACGTTGCGCGTCCCGAACCGGGGATGCACCCCCCCGTCGACCGGCTCCACACCGATGAGCTTCGACAGCCGCTCGGCAGTTGCCTGCAGGCCGTCGGGCTCCGCCGCATAGGAGACGTGGTCAACTCGCATACAAGACATCGTGGCACACGCCAAGGGGTGCTCTTGACCACCCCCTCGTCGCCGCCGGCGGGACCCTTGAGGTATGCCGCTGAGCCGGCTCCCACCCGGACGCGCAGGTCAGCGCGTGGCGCGCTGGCGGACCGCCTCGTAGAGCACGATCGCCGCCGAGACCGACACGTTCAGGCTGTTGGCCTTGCCCCGCATGGGGATTCGCACCCGATGCGCGGCCGCCTCGAGCATCCGCTCGTCGACGCCGTGCTTCTCGCTGCCGACGACGACCGCGACCCGACGGGTGTAGTCGACCTCCGTGTGGAGCCGGTCGGTCTCCGGGGTCGTCACGACGAGGTCGACGTCGTTCGCGCCGGCCCACGCGAGCACCGCGTCGGTCGTCGCGCTCGCGACCGGCAGGGCGAACACCGTTCCCTTGCTCGCACGCACGACATTGGGGTTGCCCCAGTCGGTGACCGGGTCGGCGGCGACGACCGCGTCGACCCGGACCGCGTCGGCGGTGCGGAGCATGGCGCCGAGGTTCCCCGGCTTCTCGACTCCTTGCGCGAGGAGGCCGAGGAAGTCCGGGCGGTCGACCGGGAGCGAGCTCAGCGGCATACCGACCTGGTCGACGAGCGCGAGGAGACCGTCGGCGCCCTCGCGATAGGCGACCTTCTCATAGGCGCCGCGCGAGAGGTGCACGACCTCCACGCCCGTCTCCCGGACCCGAGCGAGGAGGTCGGACTGGTGGCCGATGTCCTGGGAGCCGGCCCGGCCGGCGGGGCTGAACAGCTCCTCGCAGACGAAGAGGGTGCGCGGCCGGACGTCCGCCTCGAGCGCGAGGGCGAGCTCCTCGTAGCCCTCGACGACCGTCTGCCCGGTCTCCTCACGGGTGCGGCGCCGACGCAGGGCGAGCAGCGCCTTCAGGCGCGGGTTCGCCGGGGACGTGATGGTCAGCTCGCGGGATGGTGTCATGGCCGGTCCAGCATTCCATCCTTCGTCGCCCACACACCTATGGTGTGGCCATGCTCGATGCCCTCGCCCGACTGCCGTTCTGGCAGGCGTTCGTCGCGCTGTGGTGCATCGTCATGGTCCGCTCCAACGCGACGTACTGGGTGGGCCGCGGGGCCGTCGCCGGCTGGCAGCGGCTCCGGGACCGGCCGAGCCGGGCGAGCCGGGTGCGGGCGGAGCGGCTGATCCGGCGGCTCGGTCCGGTGGCGGTGGCGCTGTCGTACCTCACGATCGGGATCCAGACGACGATCCACCTCACCGCTGGGGCCCTGCGCATGCCGATGCGGCTGTACCTGCCGGCCGCGGTCGTCGGCTCGGCGGCGTGGGCGGCGATCTACGCCACGGTGGGGCTGGCCATCGTGCAGGCGTGGCTCGCCGCGATGGCCGGGTCCTGGTACGCGCTCACGGCGATCGCGGCCCTCGTCGTCGTCGGCGTCGCGACGTGGCTCGTCGGCCGCCGCCGTTCGGCCGACTCACCCCCCTCCTGACCATCGACAGTGCGCCATTCCCCGTCGACAGTGCGCCTCTCCCCATCGACAGTGCGCCTCTCCGGATCGACAGTGCGCCTCTCCGGATGACAGTGCGCTTGTCTCGATCGACGGGGCAGCAATTTCCTACCTGCCAGCCACCCAGTCAGCCATGCCGGGGGTGAGGAAGAGCAGGCGAGGACCCTCGGCGTAGAGCGTGCCCTTCTTGAGGAGCCGGTCCCGCAGGTAGGAGACCTGGCTCTGGGCCTTGCCGAGGGCGGTCGCCACCTGCGGTCCGGTCGCCTCACCGGTCCGCACGATGAGCGTGGCGACCGCGGCGAGGTACTCCTGCTCCTTCGGGGAGGCGTCGTTCCAGCGGGCGACGTAGAGCCCGTCCTCGAGCTCGTGGCGGGCAGCGTCGAGCGCCCGGCGGGCGTGGGCGACGGTGATCCGCGTGGCCCCGGACGATGCACGCCAGGCGTGATGGCCGTAGAGCTGGACGGCGTAGGGGTAGCCGCCCGACGCCTCGACGAGGAGGTCTGCGGCGGCGGCGTCCAGCGGCCGGCCCGCCTCGGCGGCCGGCTCCATGAGTGCTTGCCGGGCGTCGGAGGCGCTCAGCAGGCCGAGCTCCTGCCACTCCCCCCGCTCGAGGTACGTGACCGACCGGTTCGGGTCGCGCAGCGAGGGCAGCCCGGCGACGATCACGACGAGCGGCCAGTCATCGCCCATGTGCTCCTGCAGCACGGCAGTGAAGCCGGCCAGCTCGTCCCGCGCGGCGAGCTGCGCCTCGTCGAGGGTGAGCACGACCCCGGCTCCCTCACGCATCGCGACGACCATCGTCGCGGCGAGCGCCTCCCCGACGGGGTCGGCGGTGGTGGGTCCCTCCGCCCCCCGCTCGAGGTTGACCTCGGCGCCGACCCCCAGCGCCGACGCGGAGATCTTGCCGCCAGTGACCCGTGGCCCGAGCTTGCCCCGCTTCGTCGTGTGCTCGAGGTCGAGGCGGACCGCCTCGAGCCGCTCGAGCAGCAGCGGCGTGAAGGGCCGTCGCGGCCGCACCTCGACGTGGACGGTCGGCCACCCGAGCCGCTCCGCCGCGAGCGCCGCGCCTTCGCCGAGCGCGACCGTCTTGCCGACCCCGCGGGTCCCGGTCAGGATGAGCGGACGGGGCGTGCGGCCGTCCAGCGCGGCGACGTCGAGTGCCTCCCGCACCGAGGCGAGGACGCCGTCGCGCCCGACGAAGGCCGGTGGCGGCACGTTGAAGCCCGGTCGGTACGGGTTCGGCACGCGGCTCATGTGCAGAGTATGGCGCGTATAGCGTCTTATGGCGCGGCGAACCGGCTGCTAGGCGAAGATCGGCCCCACCGGCGCGTACGCACCGACGAGGGCCGCGCGGACCTCGCTCAGCGGTGGCTCGCCCGGGCCCTGGAACCCGGTGTCGAGCCGCATCGGCTTGCCCCACGCGAGGAGGTCCTCGATGGTGTGGCCGGCGGCGCGGCCCGAAAGGGTGTCGAACCAGTCTGCGCGGCCGTAGGTGACGTCCCCACCGATCGTGACGAGCCGGACCCACGACGGGTCGGCCAGACAGACGCTCTCGTAGGGGTCCGAGTGGTGGCGCTCCAGCACCACGAGGTCAGCCGGCCGCCCGACGGCGACGGAGCCCAGGCGGTCCTCGAGCCCTGCCACGCGCGCGGCAACCGTCGTCACCATGGCGACGAGGTCGGCCGCAGCCATGGGATGTCCCTGCTCGGCCAGCTGACGCCGGGCGACCTTCAGCTCGGCGAGCAGGCTCGTCGAGCCGGAGGGCAGCCAGTCCGCGCCGAGCGCCACCGGCATCCCGGCGTCGAGCGCCGCACCTGCGAGGGTCGTCTCGCCGTAGAGGCGCAGGTTGGACTGCGGTGACCACACGAGCCGGCAGCCGGCCTCGGCCGCAGTGTGCAGGTCGTCCGCCGTGAGCGCCGAGGCGTGGATGAGGTTCGTCGCCGGGGTCGCGCCGCCGAGGTCGAGGAAGTGCTGGAACTCCTTCGCGCTGACGCGGTCGCCTCGCGCACCCTCCGACAGGTGCAGGTAGAACGCCGTCACCTCGCCGGACCTGATCTGGTCGAGGATCCGGGTGAAGGTCGGCAGCCCGAACGAGCCGGAGGGCAGGTCGATGAGGGACCGGGCGCGGTGGGTGCCGAAGACCCACTGGTCGACATTGCGGACGAGCGGCTCCGACCTCGATGTGCTCGCCCCCGAGGCCCCCTGGATGCCGGTGACGCCGCCGACGAGGGCACGCACCTCGGCGTAGCGGGTCTGGGTGTGGGGCGGCAGCTCCTTCAGGAGCCGGTTCTGTGGGTCGCGGACCAGCTCCTGGTACTCCTTGGACCGGCGCCAGGCGTAGCGGTTCGCGTAGCGCTTCGGCGGCTCCCAGGCAGCGAAGACGTTGAACTCCGGGTGGCCGTGCAGGTCGAGCAGGCCGGGCAGGATCACCCCGTCCGTCTCGAGGACGTCGACCGACGAGGGCCGGCGCCGGCTGACTCTGTCGATGACACCGCCGGCCACCGTGACGTAACCGCTCGACCAGGCCCCCTCCGGCGTGATGACGGCCCCGTGGAGGGCGAACGGTGCAGGGGGGAGCGCGCGGGTGCGCTCCGGCGGGCGCGGTAGCTCCTCGGTGATGCCCCGCTGGTACGCCCGCTCGAACGCGTCGTCAGGGGGGCGGTCGTCGCCGTCGGTCACCGGTCGTGCGGCCATGCTCGTCTCCTTCGGCGGGCGGCCCGGACCGCGGGCACTGGTTCCATCCGGGCCTGCTTGGTGGGAAGAGCGGCGCAGGTCCAACACTGATACGTCGGTGTCAGCGCCCCAGACGCCTGCTCTGGGAGGTCCTTCGTGGAAGGGTGGGCCCGTGATGACTTCACCTGCGAGCGGCGTCCAGCTGCACCTCACCTCGTTGCCGGAGGGTCGGCTGGGGCCGTCGGCCCGCGATTTCGTGGACTGGCTGGCGGCTGCCGGGCAGTCCGTGTGGCAGGTGCTGCCGGTGTCGGTGCCCGACCCGCTCGGCTCGCCGTACAAGTCGCCGTCCGCGTTCGCCGCCTCGCCGGCCCTGCTCGAGCATCCCGACGCACCGGTGTCGGCCGAGGAGCTGTCCGACTTCGCCGAGCGCGAGTCCTACTGGATCGGCTCGTGGACCGCGTTCGGCGGGGACCTCGCCGACCAGGTCCGCTTCGCGAGGGAGTGGGCGGACCTGCGCACCCATGCCGCTGCTCTTGGCGTGCGCATCCTTGGCGACGTCCCCATCTATGTCGCACCGGATGGGGCGGACGTCCGGGCCTGGCCGAGCATGTTCCGCGAGGACGCGGTCTCCGGCTGTCCCCCGGACGCCTACGCGGCAACGGGACAGCTGTGGGCCAACCCGCTCTACCGGTGGGACGTCATCGCGGCCGACGGCTACCGCTGGTGGATCGAGCGGCTGCGACGGTCGTTCACCCTCTTCGACTTCGTCCGGCTCGACCACTTCCGCGGCTTCGTCGACTACTGGGCGATCCCGGCCGATGCCGACACGGCGATGGAGGGTCATTGGGAGCGGGGTCCCGGCCGGGCGCTGTTCGACGCCGCGGAGGCACAGCTCGGCGAGCTGCCGATCCTCGCCGAGGACCTCGGCGACATCGACGCCGCGGTGATCGAGCTGCGCCGCACCTTGGGACTGCCCGGGATGGCAGTGCTGCAGTTCGGCTTCAACCCGGCCTACGCCGACAACACCCACCATCCCGACAACCTGCAGTACGACCAGGTCGTCTACACCGGCACCCATGACAACGACACGGTCCTCGGCTGGTGGGCAACCCTGCCGGACGCTCCGCGGCAGATGGTGCGGGCGGCGGCGGCCCGTGCCGGCGTGCGGGCCGACGTCGACCGCGAACCGTCCTGGGCGCTCATCGAGCTGGCCCTGGGCTCCCCCTGCCAGCTGGCCATGATGCAGGCCCAGGACGTGCTCGCCCTCGGGTCCGAGGCCCGGATGAACACCCCGGGGATCGAGGGCGGCTGGGACTGGCGGATGGCGGCCGGCGCGCTCACCGCCGAGCACGCCGAGCGGCTTCGGGCGCTCACCGAGGCTGCGGGGCGCGGCTGACGTCGCGGGGCGATCCCGACGCGGCACGCCGCAGCAGCAAGGCCCGCTCAGCCTCGTTCTCGGTCAGCTCCGCGGCGCGGGCGAACTCGGCGCGCGCCTCCGCACGCCGGCCCAACCGCTCGAGCAGGTCACCGCGGACGCTCGGCAGCAGGTGGTAGTCGGTGAGGGCGCCTGCCTCGACGAGCGCGTCGACGACGGCGAGAGCGGCAGCCGGCTCAGCGGCATACGACAGGGCGACAGCCCGGTTCAGGTCGATGACAGGTGACGGCACGATGCGCCCGAGCTCCTCGTAGAGCGCGACAATCCGCGCCCAGTCCGTCTCATCGGCGCGGCTCGCCCGCGCGTGGCACGCGGCGATCTCGGCCTGGAGGACATACGGACCACGTATGCCGCTGAGCTGGCTCGCGCGCGCCAGCGCGGCGAGCGCGTGGCGGATGAGCGTCCAGTCCCACCGCGTGCGGTCCTGGTCGAGGAGCAGGACCGGTGACCCGTCGGGGGCGATCCGGGCGCGCGTGCGCGAGGCCTGGATCTCCATCAGCGCGAGCAGGCCGAACACCTCGGGCTCGGCCGGCGCGAGGGCCGTCAGCACCCGGCCGAGCCGAATGGCCTCCTCCATGAGGTCTCCCCGCACCCAGTCCCGACCGGAGGTGGCCGCATAGCCCTCGTTGAAGATGAGGTAGACCGCCTCCAGCACCGAGGCGAGCCGGCGGTCGAGCTCCTCGCCGGAGGGGATCGCCAGCGTCACGCCGTCGGCAGCAAGGGTGCGCTTGGCCCTGGAGATCCGCTGGCCGACCGTCTTCTCCGGGGCGAGGAGCGCGCGAGCGACCTCGCGCGTGGTGAGGCCGCCGATCATCCGCAACGTCAAGGCGATTCGTGACTCGGCCGAGAGCTGCGGGTGGCAGGCGGCGAAGATCAGGGCGAGGACGTCGTCCTTGAGGTCCTCAAGAGCCAGGTCGAACTCCGACTCGGCAAGGGCCGCCACGCGCAGCTGCTCTGCATGGCCGAGCTGCTGCAGCTTGTCCGCCAGGTTGACGTCCCTCCGGATCCGGTCGATGGCCCGGCGGCGTGCGGTGGCCGTCAGCCATGCGCCCGGCCCGTCCGGGACACCGTCACGCGGCCACTGCTCGAGGGCTTGGACGAAGGCGTCCTGGGCCAGGTCCTCGGCGAGCCCGACGTCACCGACGAGGCGGGCGACGACGGCGGTGACCTTCGCCGCCTCCATGCGCCACACGGCCTCGACGGTGCGCCGGGCCCGGTCGGGGTCGCTCATGTGGTGACCGGTCAGCCCTGCGCCGCGGCGCGGGCGGCCTGCTCACGCATGCGCGCCTCGCGCTCCTGCAGCTCCGGCGTGAGGGCCTCCCCGAAGTCGGCGGCGTCGAAGAGCTGCCGCAGCTCGAGCGTGAAGTCGTCCGCGGTCGAGCGGGGCCACTTCTTGAGCCACTCGATGGCCTCCTCCTTCGAGCTGACGTCGATGATCGTGAAGCCGGCGACGATCTCCTTCGCCTCGGCGAACGGGCCGTCCGTGACGGTGACCGAGCCGTCGTGCGTGTAGTGCAGCCGGGCGCCCCGGCTCGTCGGGTGCAGCCCCTCGCCGGTCACGAGCACGCCTGCGGCGAGCAGCTCCTCGTTGTAGGCCGTCATGTCGGCGAGCTGCTGCTCGCTCGGCATGGCGCCCGCCTCGGTCTCGGCGTTGCCGGGGACGATGATCATGAAGCGCATTGCGGTCTCCTGGTCTCGTGGTGAGCGGCGCCGGGCGGCGCCTCACTCCTGCGTCGAACGAGCCTGCCGCGTTTCGACACCGGGTGGCGAGACTTTGCGCCGAGGATCAGCGGCCAGACTGGCGGCCACTCTCGTCGCGAGGGTCCGATAGACCGCGGCGTGGTCGAGGTAGCGGTTGTGGTCCGTGGCGAGCGTCCCGGCGGCGAAGAACGCCGTGTCGTCGACGCCCTCGAAGATGCCCTCGGCGCGGAAGCTGACGAGGTCGGCGTGGTCCCACACGTTCCACCAGCCGCCGAGGTGTTCGGCAGGCGGTGGCGGAGTGAGCCGGCCGGACTCGGCGCTGTAGCGCGGGTCGCTCTCGAGGAAGAGCTTGAGCTCCTCGAAGAAGCCGACCTGGGAGCCGAGGGCGCACCAGAAGTCGACGCGGATGTGACGCAGCTGCGGTGTCCTCGGGATGAAGTGGGTGAGGGCGTCGTAGAGGATCTGGCCACCCATGCTGTGCGTGACGACGACGAGCGGCTCGTCCCGTGACTCGGCGGCGAAGGCAGCCGTCTCGAGGCCGACGAGGATGCGCTGCGGGATGGGGCCGGGCGCCGTCGCCGTGCCCCGGCCCGCGATGTAGACCATGACGTCACCGATGAAGGTCGGCAGAAAGTCCTCGACGGGTCGGCGGATCGCCGTCACGGTCTCACGCAGCGTGCGCCGGCCCCGCTCGCGCAGCACCTCCGCCGGTCCCGGGCGCCCCGTCCCGGCCGCCTCGTCCGCGAGGGTCAGCTCCTCGTCGAGCGGGCGTGAGACGAGGGACCGGCCGCCCCATGCGAACTCGGCGCCGAGGTCACCCCAGTAGATCCGCATGATCGGCACGCCGGTGGGGTCGTCGGAGACGACCGGGGCGACGTGCTCGCGCAGGTGGGCCTCGATCGTCGGCCACGGCACCTCACGGAAGCGTCGCGTCGCCCGGGCGAGCGCCTCGTCCTCGTCCCGAACCGCCACCCCGTGGATGTAGACGATCGGCATATGTAGTCACGGTCAAGCGGAGTAGCGGTGGCTGGCCTGTGACTGGACCCCGTCCCGGAACGGCTTGCCTGCGCGCACCGCCTCGCCGAGGGCCTCGAGGATGGGCACCAGCCCGTCGTCGTTGACGTCGTCGGCCACCTCGTCCGCGACGGCCTTGACCTCCTCGGGCGCGTTGCCCATGGCGACGCCCCACGCGGCCCAGTAGAGCATCTCGAGGTCGTTGCGCTGGTCCCCGCACGCGATCGTGTGCTGCGGCTCGACACCGATGCGCCGCCGCACCAGCTCGAGGGCCGACGCCTTGGAGACGCCCTCCGGGTTGATGTCGAGCCAGGCCGACCAGCCGACGGCGTAGGAGACGCCGTGCAGACCTGCCCGCTCCACCATCTCCATGAACTCCTCCGGCGTCGACTCCGGCTGCCGGAGCGTGACACGCGTGACCGGGTCACGGACGAGCTCCTCCCAAGGCACTTCCCTGGTCACGCCCATCAGCTCGCCGTCGGGGAACGGCTGGGACACCTTGAAGCCGACCCCCAGCTCCTCGACGGCGATCCGGGCGTCGGGCAGTGCGTCACGCAGCTGCTCGAGGACGGGCCGGGGGTCGAAGGTCACCGTCTCGGCGATCGAGTAGCCGCCCGGCGGATCGGGGTTGACCTGGATCGTGACGGCGCCGTTCGAGCAGACGGCGAAGCCGTGCCGCAGGCCCAGCTGTTCGATCACCGGCGTCGTCGCGATGATCGAGCGGCCGGTCGCGATGACGACCTCCACCTCGTCGGGCAGCGCCGCCACGGCGGCCCGGACCCGCTCGGTGAGCTCGCCCGTGTGGAGCAGGGTGGTGCCGTCGAGGTCGAGGCACAGCATCCGCTTCGTCATGCGGCATACGGTACCTGCGGGTGGTGACCGCCGGACCGGCCTCCCGGCGTTCCTCAGCCCTGCAGCTTCATCGCCTGGCGCACGGTCAGGCGCGTGCCCGTCTGCATGACCGACCTGCTGTAGATCCGCGCCGCGAGACGGACGAGGACGACCGCGAGGATGAGCGTGACCCCGATCGACACGAGCGGCTCCCACCACGCGGCAGTTCCCGAGGCGAGCCGGATCGGCATCGCGACGACGGACATCAGCGGCACGTACGAGGCGATCAGCTGGCCCGTCCCGGTCAGGAAGATGCCACCGAAGAGGATCACCATCGTCAGCGTCGTCACCGGGGTCGAGGTCGACTGGAGGTCCTCGTTGCGGGTCGCGAGCGAGCCGGCCACCGCCCACATGGCGGCGAGGACGACGAACCCGACGAGGAAGAAGACGAGGAACCAGCCTGCGGCACCGGCGAGCGCCGGAAGGAGCGCCGCCCACGGGCTGAACGAGAGTCCTACCAGACCCACGCCGACGAAGAGGACGAGCTGGCTGACCGCCATGACGACGTTGCCGACGATCTTGCCCACCAACAGCTGCCGGATCGGGATGGCGGCGGCGAGGATCTCGACGATCCGCGACTGCTTCTCCTCGACAACGCTCTGCGCGATCTGCATCCCGAAGATCAACGCCGCCAGGTAGAAGAGGAACGCGAACGCGAAGCCGACGACCCGGACGAAGCCGGGGTCGCGGGCGTCCTGGTCGAGCAGGTCATAGCTGACGGTCGACCCCGCGCGGAGCTGCTCGACCGACGTGCCGAGGGCGGTGGCGTGCTCGGCCAGGACCTGCTCCCCGACGACCTTCTCGACCCACGTCGAGACGGTGTCATCCCTCTCCCGCTCGCCGACGAGCCGCCACTGGGCCCCGTTCGCACCGGGCAGCAGGGCGACGTCTGCATCGCCGGCGCGCACGAGCGCCTCGGCAGCCTTGGCATCGGGTACCTGCTTCACGCTCCACTCGAGCTTCACCTCGGCGGCGACGCCGGCCTGCTCGGCCTGGTCGACCACGGCGGCCGCCGCCGGGCTCGTCACCGCGATGGTGGCCTCGTGCGGACGGTTGGCGAGGAAGGCCTGGAACCCGAAGGACCCGGCGATGAGGACGAGCGTGAAGAACGTCGAGATGAGGAAGTTCTTGTCGCGCAGCTTCACCGCGATCTCCCGGGCCGCGACGACCTGCCACGGACGCTCGACGACGGCCGGCCGGTCGGTGGACGGGTCGGGACGAGCGGCGGTGGTGCGCCGGTCTGTCATGAGGGTCATGCGGTCACCTCGCGGTAGATCTCGGAGACGGTCGGGACGACCTCGGCAAACTCCCGGACGCTGCCCCGGCGGAGCGCCTCGGTCAGCAGGCGGGTGCCCGTGGCCTCGTCGTGCAGCTCGACCAGGGCGGTGGGCCCGTCGACGTCGACGACGGTCAGGCCCGGGACGTCGCGCACCCAGCCGACGTCGTCCCCGGCGACGAGCCGGTGGCGGACACGACCGGAGCGGCGCAGCTCGTCGGCCGTGCCGCTCGCGACGACGTGACCCCCGGAGAGGATGACCAGCGCGTCGCAGAGCCGCTCGACGAGGTCGAGCTGGTGGGAGGAGAAGAGCACCGGGACCCCGCGGCGGGCGTACTCGCGCAGCAGGTCCGCCATCGAGTCGACCGCCAGCGGGTCGAGGCCGGAGAAGGGCTCGTCGAGCACGAGGGCCACCGGGTCGGCGATCACGGCCGCCGCAATCTGCACCCGTTGCTGGTTGCCGAGCGAGAGCGACTCGACCTTGTCCTTCGCGCGGTCCGCGAGCCCGAAGCGCTCGAGCAGCTCGGTGGCGGCGGCCCGGGCTGCCGGGGCCGACTGCCCGTGCAGCCGGCCCAGGTACACGAGCTGGTCGAGGACGGGCTGCTTCGGGTACAGCCCTCGCTCCTCGGGCATGTAGCCGAACGACTGCCGGTCGGCCGTGGTGATGGGGCGTCCGTCCCAGCGGACCTCGCCGCCGTGGATCGCGAGGACGCCCATGATCATCCGCATCGTCGTCGTCTTGCCGGCGCCGTTGCCGCCGACGAAGCCGGTCAGTCGCCCGTCGGCGACGTCGAAGCTCACGTCGTCGACGGCGATGTGCTCGCCGAAGCGGCGGGTCAGGTTCTTCACCTCGAGCACGGGGTGTCCTTCTCGTCACGTGGTGGGTGGGTCAGGGCCAGTGTCGTATGCCGCTCACCTCCCCCGGATCCCCCGCGGGGTGGATCTTCGGCCGGCTCCGCGGTGTCGCCTCCACCTCGAGGGGGAGGCCGACTCAGCTCGGGAGCGACCCGGATCAGCCTCCGCGGACGACGAGGCCGGTCTCGTAGGCGAGCACGACGGCCTGGACCCGGTCGCGCAGGTGCAGCTTGGCCAGGCAGGACGACACGTGGGTCTTCACCGTCGCCTCACCCACGAAGAGCGTGGCGGCGATCTCGGCGTTGGACAGGCCGCGCCCGACCAGTCCCAGCACCTCGAGCTCGCGCGCGGTCAGGTGCCGCAGCCGGGGGTCGGCCGCCAGGGGATCCGCTGGCGCCGCCGGTGCGCCGGGAGCCGACCTCGGCGCCGAGCTGTCCCGTCCCGGCTGCTCCGGCTGCCGGGGCGATTCGCGGGTCATCGCCTCGATGACCCGTCGGGTCACCTCGGGTGCGAGGAGGGCGTGCCCGTGGCCGACGGCCCGGACCGCCTCCGCCAGGTCGTCGGGGTCGGTGTTCTTGAGGAGGAACCCACTCGCACCGTTGCGCAGGGCATCGAAGAGGTAGTCGTCCCGGTCGAACGTCGTGAGGATGATGACCTTGGCCAGGTCCTCACCGACGATGGTCGCTGTCGCTGCGATGCCGTCGAGGACGGGCATCTGGACGTCCATGAGGACGACGTCCGGTCGTTCGCGACGGACGAGGTCGATGGCCTCCGCGCCGTTCGCGGCCTCACCTGCGACGACGATGTCGTCCTCGGCACCGAGCATCATGGCGAAGCCGCTTCGGACCAGGCGCTGGTCATCGACGACGACGACCCGCAGACAGCCGTCACTCATGCGTGGACTCCCTGGAGCGGCAGCCGCACCCGCACGCGGTAGCCGCCGAGGGCGCGTGGTCCGACCTCCACCTCGCCGCCGTGGAGGGTCACGCGCTCGCGCATCCCGAGCAGCCCGAGCCCCGACCCCGCCGTCCCGGTCCGGGGACGGCCGTCGTCGAGCACCTCGACCTCGGCATAGTCCCCCTTGGCGGCGTGTCCGAGCCGGACGACGACGCTGGCGCTCCGCGCCGTCGAGTGACGCCGAACGTTCGCGAGCGCCTCCTGCACGGTCCGGTAGAGGCTGAGTGCGACAGCGGGAGGGATACCGTCCGCGCCCACGCCGAGGTCGTCGTGAGCGGCATACGAGACGGCGAGCCCGCTCGAGCGCACGTCGTCGAGGAGCGCCGGCAGGTCGGCCAGCCCGGGCTCGGGGCCCCGCGACGCGCTCTCACCGCGGCCCCGCAGGGTGCCGAGGAGCGAGCGCATCTCACCGACGGCCTCCCGGGAGGACTGCTCGACCTGGTGGAGCGCTCCGGCGGCGGCGTCGGGGTCACGTCGCAGGACCTTGCGGGCTGCGCCAGCCTGGATGCCCATGACGGCGACGTGGTGGGCCACGACGTCGTGCAGCTCCCGGGCGATGCGGAGCCGCTCCGCCGTGACGGCGTGCTCGCGCAGCTGCTCGGACTGAGCGGCGAGCGTGCGCGCCTGGTCCGCGAGCTTGGCCCGCTGACGGGCGGTGCGCCACGTCAGCTGGCCCCCGAGGACCGCGGCGCCGAAGTAGAAGATGTTGACCAGGATCGAGTAGGCGACGTTCGCGAGGACCGGGGGGAAGATCCCGTGCCGCGTGGCGACGTCCATGCCCTCGACGCCGGCGCCGATGGCGAACTGCCACGTCAGCCAGCCGAACATGAACACGACGATGAAGCCGAGCGTCGTCACGGCTGCCTGGCGGCTGCGCGCCCACGCCATGCCACCGAAGAGCCCGAAGAAGTAGAGCATCTGCATCGAGAACTGGATCATCACCAGCGGCGCCAGCATGCCGACCGCGAACATGTGAGCGGACAGGTAGACCGCGAGGGCGAGCGGGTTGCGTCGGCGCAGCACGAGCGGCAGCGCCGCCGTGGCGGACGCGACCTGGGCCTGCCACCACGGCACGTGCAGGTCCCGGTGGTCGAGCGCACCCCAGCTGCGGGCCAGCTCGAGCCCGAGCGCGCAGACGAGCCAGATGGCCACCGCGAGCGCGGCGTCCCGCCGGAGGTAGCCCGTCGGCGGCGTCCGCTCCCAGGGGTCGTCGACGGCGAAGAACCGTCTCAGTCGGGCACGCCGGCCATCGGTGTCGGACACGTCGTCAGGGTAGGCGTCGGCTCGCGCCGGCGCCTCCGTCCCCAGGCGGAGATCCCCAGGTCATTCCGGATCGACGTCGCGGATCGTCTCGCGAATCGTGTGCGGCGCCAGGCTGGGGTCCGAGGGCTGCTCGACCCGCGTGATGACGCGTTCGCGTCGGCTCCCCCGTCGCGCGTGGACGATGAGCGCCGCGCCGGCCACCATGAAGATGACCCCGACGACGTGCAGGTCGAGGCCGGGCGGGGTGGCCCGCACGGCGAACGCGAGGATCGCGCCGAGCACGGCAAGCGTCACGCCTGCTCCCATGGCGCACCTCCTGTGGTCGGGTTCCGCTTGCTCCTACCCACCGCGCCCCCTCCTGCAAACCCGGTCGGTATGCCGCTCAGCGGGCTCCCATGGTCCGGTGCAGTCGGCGCGGCGCGAGGGCGTCGCGCGGCGGACCATCGGCGGTCCGGTCGCTGCGTGGGTCCGGCCCGGCGGTGTCGCGTCCGAGGCGTGACCCGACAATCACTCCCGTGACCACGATGGCGCCGCCGACGTACTCGAGGAGGGTGGGCCGCTCGCCGAGCACGACAGCCGCGGTGAGGATTCCGACGATGGGCACGAGCATGGAGAAGGGCGCGACGACGCCGGCCGGGTGCCGAGCGAGCAGCCAGGTCCACACGCCCGAGCCCGCCACGGTGGCGATGACCACGGTGTAGACGAGTCCGGCCCAGGCCGGAGCCGCTGCGGGAGACCAGGAAGTCGCCAGCGAATGCCCGATGGCGCTCGGTCCCTCGACGACGAGGGAGAGGGCCAGCATCGGCACCGGCACGACGACCGACATCCACATGGCGAGGTGCAGTGGCTTCGCCGGCTTGGCCAGCCGGCTCGACAGGTTGCCCAGCGCCCAACCGAGGCCACCGACAAGGACGAGGACGAAGGGCAGGAACTGGGCCGCCTCCGCCTGCGAGAGCCCCACGAGGCCCATCCCGAGGATGGCGAGGAGGATGCCCGCCCACTGGACGAGCCGCACCCGTTCACGCAGGAGCAACGCCCCGAGGACGAGGGTGAAGGGGCCGGAGGCCTGCAGCACCAGTGAGGCGAGGCCCGTCGGCATCCCGGCCGCCATCCCCGTGTAGAGGAAGGTGAACTGGATGACTCCGAAGCCGAGACCATAGCCGACGAGCCACCGGATCGGAACGTTCGGCCTCGGGACGAACAGGACGGTGGGGACCGCCAGCAGCGCGAAGCGGAGTGCGACCAGGAAGAGCGGCGGGAACTGCTCCAGCGACAGGTGGATCGCGAGGAAGTTGACGCCCCACATGACCGCAACGAGGCCGGCGAGCAGGCGATGGCGGAACGGCATGGGTCCATGCTCGCCTCATCCTCCCTTCAGGACCATCTCATTGTTCTTATGCGATCATTTAGGCTCCCTACATGGAGGTCAGGCACCTCGAGCTGCTCCGCGAGCTCGCCGACCGTGGCAGCCTGGCCGCCGTCGCGGCGGCCACCCATCGCACGCCCTCCGCGGTCTCGCAGCAGCTGCGCACCGCTGAGCGCGACGTCGGGATGCGGCTCGTCGAGCCGGACGGGCGCGGCCTGCGCCTCACGGCGGCCGGACGCCTCCTCGCCGATGGCGCCGTGGCCGTGGCCACCGCCCTCGGCGAGGTGCAGCGCGACCTCGACGAGTTGCGCGGCGAGCCGACCGGAGTCGTCCGGATCGCCTCACTGCCCAGTGCCGCGGAGGTGCTCGTGCCTCCGCTGCTCGGCGCACTGCGGGGCACCCGCGTGACGATCGAGCTCGACGACCTCGACATCGCCGAGGCCGACTTCGCCCCGCAGACCGCCGACTACGACATCGTCATCGGGCACAGCATGGCCCGACGACCCCGGACTGGCCAACGCCTGCTCGTCGTTCCGCTGGCGCGGGAGCCGCTCGACGTCGCGGTGCCGGCGACCCATCCGCTGGCGGGGCGCTCGTCCGTGGCTGCCGCCGACCTGGCCGGGCAGCCGTGGGTGGGCGTGCCCCTTGGCTATCCGTTCGACGACCTGCGCATCGCCATCGAGAACCGCGCCGGCGGAGCCCTCGACGTGCGCCACCGGGTCAGGGACAACCGGCTCGTCGAGTCGCTCGTCGCCGTCGGCGAGGGGCTCGCTCTGCTGCCGCGTTACACCACTCGTCCCCGCGACGGCGTGGTCACCCTGCCGATCACCGACGTGCGGTCGAGCCGGACGGTGCTTGCCCTCGCCAGACCGGACCGCGCCGAACGCGCTGTCGTGACAACCGTTCTCGAGCACCTGCGCGGCATCGGGCGCCGGCTGACGCAGGAATGACCCAGCCGCCGCGCCACCCAGCGCACGCGCGGCCGTCGGGTGAGCGGCATACGGGAGGGCTGGCGACTCAGCCGACGGGAGTCAGCACGTCGAGGCCGACGAAGGGTTGCAGCGCCTTGGGCACGAGGACGGATCCATCGGCCTGCTGGTGGTTCTCGAGGATGGCGACGAGCCAGCGGGTCGTGGCGAGCGTGCCGTTGAGCGTGGCGACGGTGCGGGTGCCGGCCCCGCGGGGGTCGCGCTCGCGGATGTTGAGCCGACGGGCCTGGAACGTCGTGCAGTTCGAGGTCGAGGTCAGCTCCCGGAAGCGGCCCTGCGTGGGCACCCACGCCTCGCAGTCGAACTTGCGGGCAGCCGGGCTGCCGAGGTCACCCGCGGCCGTGTCGATGATGCGGTAGGGCACCTCGATCTTGGCGAGCATCTCGCGCTCCCAGTCGAGCAGCCGCTGGTGCTCGGCCTCGGCGTCCTCGGGCCGGCAGTAGACGAACATCTCGACCTTCTGGAACTGGTGCACCCGGATGATGCCGCGGGTGTCCTTGCCGTGCGAGCCGGCCTCGCGGCGGTAGCAGGCCGACCAGCCGGCGTAGCGCCTCGGGCCGGCCGACAGGTCGATGATCTCGTCGGCGTGGTAGCCGGCCAGGGCGACCTCGGAGGTGCCGGTGAGGTAGAGGTCGTCCGTCTCGAGGTGGTAGACCTCCTCGGCGTGCGCGTCCATGAAGCCGGCGCCGACGATGACCTCCGGCCGCGCCAGCGTCGGGGTGATCATGGGGGTGAAGCCGTGCTCGATGGCCTGGGCGACGGCCATGTTGAGCAGGGCCAGCTCCAGCCGGGCGCCGACGCCAGTGAGGAAGTAGAACCGCGCGCCGGCGACCTTCGCGCCGCGCTCCATGTCGATGGCACCGAGCAGCTCGCCGAGCTCGAGGTGGTCGCGCGGCTCGAAGCCCTCGGCCGCGAAGTCCCTCGGTGCCCCGACGGTCTCGAGCACGACGTAGTCGTCCTCGCCACCGCTGGGCACGCCGTCGACGATGACGTTGCCGACCCGGCGCATGAGGGCGTTCAGCTCGTCGCCGGCTGCGCTGGCCGCCGCCTCGAGCGCCTTGACGAGGTCGCTCAGCTCCGCGGCGCGCTCCCGCGCGGCGGTGGCCGCCGCCTCCAGCTCTGCGACGTCCGGGGCGTCTGACTTCTTGGCCTTCTGGAACGCGCCCATGGCCGCGCCGACGTTCTTGCTGACCGACTTCTGCTCCGCGCGCAGGGCCTCGTACTCGCCGAGGGACGACCGTCGACGCTCGTCGGCGGCGAGGATCGCATCGACGACCCCCGGGTCCTCTCCACGGGCCAGCTGCGAGGCGCGGACCCGCTCGGGGTCGTCGCGCAGAACCTTGATGTCGATCACGCGGGCCAGCCTATCGGCGGCCGTATGCCGCTCACGACCTCGTTCTCGCGCGCCGGGTGCGTGGGTGGGGGGCCCGCTGGCTGCCACGAGAAGTGGCGTCAACACCAGTTCTCGTGGTCACCGGCGCCGTTGCACCACGAGAAGTGGCGTCAACACCAGTTCTCGTGGTCACCGGAGGCCCCGCCGCTACTCAGCGTCGGCCGAGCGCGGTCGCCCAGGCCTTCGCGATCTCTTCCTCGGCGCAACCGAGAGAACGGGCCGTCTCGACCGCATCTGACATGACCTTGGCGAGGCGCCGGGCCCGCTGACTCGAGGTCAGGACCGGGCGCTGTGCCACGCGGGTGCCCGCTGCCCGCCTCGTCTCGACCAGGCCGGCCATCTCGAGCTCCTTGTAGGCACGCGCCACCGTCCCGGGCGCGACGCGAAGGTCCCCGGCCAGCTGGCGCACCGTCGGCAGCCGGTCACCCGGGGCGAGCCGGCCGGCCTCGATGAGCCGAGCCACCTGCCCACGGATCTGCTCGTAGGGAGGTGTGGGGTCGTCGGCATCGACGCTGACTCTCATGCGGCGCCGGCCCCGAGGTCCTCGGCCCTCTCGTCAGTGTCGTCCCGGACGACGCGGCCAGCAGCGGACCGCAGGAGGGAGGCGGCCGACTGCGAGAAGGTGACAACCGCCAGGAGCACGGCAGCGCTCGCGACCCACACGACGACCGCCAGCCAACCCGGTGCTCCGCCACGAACAGCATTGCTGGCCGTGATGGCCATGACGACACCGAGGCCACCGAGCGGGAAGGCGGTTGCCACGCCGGTTGCCGCGACGACGCCACGGGCCGCCGCGCTCCGCAACGCGCTGTCCACCTCGCTGGCTGCCTGACTCGGCACGACCTGCGCACGGTGCGCGATGATGCGCAGCGCCGCTCCAGCGAGAGCCAGCTCCACCAGCAGCGCACCGAGCATCGGCCAGGCATAGAAGCTGCCCGGCCACGGCCCGGCACTTCCGCCGCCCGTGGGCGTTGTCCACGCGAGCGCTCGACCCGGGCGGCCCAAGTCGTCCGCGGTCCCGGCGACCAGTCCGACGATGAGCAGCGCCGCCAGGACGACCACGGTGACGGCGACGAGGACCGACAGGCGACGAGGCAGGTAGTCCCCGACCCGCCGTCGACGCAGGTCGGCATCAGAACGCGCGGACCGGCTCACCGGGTTGGTGAGCTCCCCGACGCACATCACGACGAGGAAGGCGAGCCCGAACCCGACAGCCGCGAGCATGGAGCCACGGCCCAGCGCGTCGACTCCCCACAGCCAGACGGCGACAACGCCCCCTAGCACGAGGCCGACCAGGCGGAGGCGACGCACGTGCCGTTCGGCTGCATCAACAGCTGGCCCGGCGCCCTCCGGCGCGGCCACCGTCTGCCTCGGGACCGCGAACCCGACCACGAGGGCGACGAGTACTGCCACCATTCCGATGAGGCCCAGAACACCTGTTGCCATTTCGCTTCCCCTTGTATCAATGACTTGAGACAAGGTGAGCATGGCGCCGCCGCGGTCTTGTGTCAAGAGGTCGGTACAAAGCGCGGCCCGGCCACCCGCTGGCTTCGCCGGCAAGCCGGCCGAGCTGAGCGGCATACCTCTGCCGTTGCGGCGCGACGGCGCGCGGGGGGCCCGCTCGAATACCCCACACGTGCGGGAGTGGGCATCATGGGCGCGTGACCGGAGAGCGCGTTGGGACCGAGCTCGTCGCCGTCGTGACCGCGGTGGCGGACGACCGGCCTCTCGTGTTGACGGCCGACGAGGGGCAGCGCCTGCCGTCCGGGCCCCTGCGGAGCGAGCACCGCTCGATGCAGGCGGGGCTCAGCGCGTGGGTCGAGCAGCAGACGCACCACCGGCTCGGCTACGTCGAGCAGCTCTACACGTTCGCCGACCCGGACCGCTCGGCGGCCGGGGGGCGTGTCGTGTCGGTGTCCTACCTCGGCCTCACCCAGGCTCCCACCGACCGCAGCGATCCGGAGTGGCGCGACTGGTACGACTACTTCCCGTGGGAGGACCGGCGTCCCGGAGCGACCGGGCCGGCCCTCGTCGACGACGTCATCGGGCCGCTTCTCGACAAGTGGATCGCCCGCAGCCGGCGCACCGACGAACGTGACCGGCGCGAGCTGCGCGCCCAGGTCTGCTTCGGACTCACGGGGCGGCCATGGGCGCCCGAGCTCGTGCTCCAGCGCTACGAGCTGCTCCACGAGGCGGGCCTTCTACCCGAGGCGCCCGCGCGGTCCGGCGGCGACGTCGTGCCGGGCGAGCGGATGCAGGGCGACCACCGGCGGATCCTCGCGACCGGGATCGCCCGGCTGCGCGCGAAGATCCAGTACCACCCCGTCGTCTTCGAGCTGATGCCCGACGCATTCACGTTGGGACGGCTGCAGACCGCGGTGGAGGCGCTGGCCGGGCAGGCGCTGCACAAGCAGAACTTCCGGCGACTCGTCATGCAGCAGGACCTCGTCGAGCCGACCGGTGGCACCGACACCGAGACCGGCGGGCGCCCGGCCCGGGTCTATCGCTTCCGGCGGGCCATCCTCGACGAGCGCACCATCGCGGGGACGAAGCTGCCGCGGACCCGCTGAGGGGGCCGCTGCCGCTCGCGACGGCGTCGGAGTCTCGCGCACGCCGCGCCTCTCGTATGCCGCTGAGCCGGCTTTTCCTGATGGGTGCGGATCCGCTCGGCAGCCCTTGTGATCGGGCGGTTTTCGGCGGCGGTTCGCGAGCGGTCCGGGTGGAGGGCTGCCCCGTGATCCGACCGGGGACGGGCCTGTGGATTGTTCGAGGGCAGTGTCGGCGGTCGCTTGTATGTTCGAGTCATGACAGCAACGACGATGCCTTCGATGGGGTTGGACTACCGACCCGTCCGGGCCGCCGAGCTGTCCGACGAGGCGATGGAGGACCTGCCAGGGCTCGCTGCGCGACTGGCCTCGATCGCGAACGAGCTGCGCGCCATCACCGAGCGCTATCCGGTCTTCTGGCTGCCCGCCGCTGGGGTCGGCGACGCGATCGAGCAGGCCGAGGCAGTGCGCCAGCAGGCGCACGCCCTCACCGCGGTGCTGGCCTCGACGGTGGTCCGGCATGGCTACGGGGAGGCCGACGGCGTTTCCCGCAACGACTGGGTCACCGCGCACGCCCCGACGTTGGCCGGTGGGGCCGGCACGGCGGCGACCGCCGTGGGCGCCGCACTCACCGAGCCACGATGGCAACCGCTCGCCCACAAGGTGCGGTCCGGTGCGGCGACCGTCGAGCAGGCCGCAGCGATCGTCCGGTTCTACAACGACGTGGTGCGCGTCGCCGACCGCGAGCATCTCGAGGCCGTGGTCGACTCTATGGTCGAGACGGTCGACGTGCTCGGCCTGAAGGAGCTGCGCCGGCTGGTCGCCCACGCTCGTGCTGCGCTCAAGCCACCCAAGGACGTGGCGGACGAGGACGCCCGCACGCGCGCCGGACGGTCCCTGACCAGGGTCGGGCGGTCGGCCGGGATGGTCGAGTACCGCCTCCGGCTCGATCCCGAGGCAGCCGCCGTCCTGGACGCCGCGCTCGACCCGCTCTCGCGTCCGCGGCCAGACCTCGACTGGGACGGCTTCCCCTGCGACTGCGACCTGCACCGCGAGCAGCATGCGCACGCGGGCGGCGGCACGTCAGGACCCTGCGGCCCGGCGGGGCCGCGTCGCGACCGGTCGAGCGCGGACGACTGCACGGAAAGGTCCGGCGGCACGGCGGGAACGGGCCGACGCCAGTTGAGCGAGGACGACATCGGCGACCCGGCCAAGGACCCGCATGCCGACTGCGGGCTCAAGACCGGGCGTGATCCGCGGGCGGCGGCCACCCGGCGAGCGGATGCTCTCTTGGAGCTGCTGGAGCGGGCGGTCGGCAACCCGGAGGGCAGCCCGCGGACGCCCCGCACGCAGCTCATCATCACGATGAGCCTCGAGTCGCTGCTCGAGCAGGTCCGCGGCGCCGGCGTCGCGGGCAACGACGAGGTCCTGTCTGCAGAGACGGTGCGTCGACTGGCGTGCGAGGCGTCGATCATCCCGACCATGCTGGGCGGCCCTTCACAACCGCTCGACGTCGGCCACGCCGAGCGGTTCTTCACCCCGGCCCAACGCCGCGCCCTCGCGATTCGGGACAAGGGCTGCTCGATCGCCGGCTGCACGGTCCCTCCGCAGTGGTGCCATGCCCATCACGCCGTCCCGTGGTACCTCGGCGGATCCACCGACCTCTCGAACGGCGTCCTGCTGTGCGGCCGGCATCACACGGTCGTGCACGCCCTCGGACTGACGCCAGAGATCCTGCCTGACCAAGTGATCTGGCACCTCCCCCACGGTTTCGGCCACCGATAGCGGCCCCGCCCCGCCCCTGCCCTCGACAGGCGGGGGGACGTGGCATGTCTGCAGCCCGACGGGCACGCCATATAGCGGGTCTGAGGCCCGGCGAATGGGGCGGTGGTGTGACTGCAGCCCGACCGGCGAGCGGCGAAGCGCATGAGACCGAGGAACTGGCGAGACGAGGTGGCCTCCACGCATGGCAGCGCCCGCGCCCGCGAGGCGTGTCGGCTGCGTCACGTCGGCCGCGATGTGCTCCGAGTAAGCATATATACTGCATGTGACATATGCTCACGACAAGCATAATTAGGAGCCGATGTGAGCGACACCCTTGCCCCGACCGCCGTGGACCGGACCGCGCATCTGTACGAGAAGGTCCGCCACGTCATCCCGGAGGTCGAGTGGGCGACCTACGCCGACGATGCCGAGGCAATCCTGCGCCTCAAGCAGCAGCGCAACGCCGTCGTCCTCGCGCACAACTACCAGACTCCGGAGATCTTCCACTGCGTCTCGGACGTGGTCGGCGACTCTCTCGCCCTGGCTCGCGAGGCGCAGCAGGTGGACGCCGACGTCATCGTCCTCGCCGGGGTGCACTTCATGGCCGAGACCGCCAAGCTGCTCAACCCCACCAAGACCGTCCTCATCCCCGATCCGCTCGCCGGCTGCTCCCTGGCCGAGTCGATCACCGCAGCAGACGTATGCTCCCTGCGCGCGGCGCACCCCGGGGTCCCGGTCGTCACCTACGTCAACACCTCGGCCGACGTGAAGGCCGAGAGCGACATCTGCTGCACCTCCGGCAACGCCGTCAAGGTCATCGAGTCCCTCGGCGTCGACCGCGTCATCATGATCCCCGACGAGTTCTTGGCCCAGAACATCGCCCGGCAGACCGGCGTCGAGGTCATCACGTGGCCCGGCCGCTGCGAGGTGCACGAGCGCTTCACCGCGCAGGACATCGAGCGGATCCGCGCCGACCATCCGGAGACCGTCGTGCTGGCCCACCCCGAGTGCCCGCCCGAGGTCGTCGCAGCGGCCGACCTCGCCGGCTCGACCGCCCAGATGCTCGACTTCGTCGTGCAGCGACGCCCACGCCAGGTCACGCTCATCACCGAGTGCTCGATGAGCGACAACATCGCCGCCCAGCATCCCGAGATCGACTTCGTGCGCCCGTGCAACCTCTGCCCGCACATGAAGCGCAACTCCCTCGCGAAGATCCGCCACAGCCTCGAGTCGATGACCCACGAGGTGACCATCGACCCGGCGGTGGCTGACCGTGCCCGAGCCGCTGTGGACCGGATGTTGTCGGTATGACGCTCAGCCAGCTCTCGCCCGCCGGCGCCGCGGGTGCCACCGGAGTCCCGGTCATCGTCGGCGCGGGGCTCGCAGGCCTCGTCACCGCCCTACGGCTGGCGCCGCATCCGGTGATCGTGCTGGCGGCGGGGCGGCTCGGGCACGGCGCCGCGAGCGGTTGGGCGCAGGGCGGCATCGCGGCGGCACTTGGTGACGACGACTCCGCGCAGCTCCACGCGGCCGACACCATTGCGGCCGGAGCCGGGCTCTGCGAGCCGGAGGTCGTCGCACGGATCACCGCCGCCGCTCCGGCAGCGGTCGACTACCTGGCCGAGCTCGGCGCGCGCTTCGACCGGACGCCGGACGGGCGCTATCGCCTCGGCCTCGAGGGCGCGCATTCCCGACGCCGCATCGTCCACGCAGCCGGGGACGGCACGGGGGCAGAGGTCCTGCGCGCCGTCGTGGGTGCTGTGCGGCGCACCCCCTCGATCACGGTGCTCGAGGGCACGATCGCCACGCGCCTCCTCGTCGCCGACGGTCGGGTGGCCGGCGTCGCCGCGGAACGCGCCGCCTGGAGCCCGGCCCCTGCGCTCCTCGCCACACCTGCGCACGCTGCACCCGGCGCTCTGGCATCTCGCTCCTTCCAGCTCCGGAGCGAGCGAGTCATCCTCGCGACCGGCGGCTCGGGGCAGCTGTGGCGGCACACGACGAACCCGACCGGCTCACGCGGCCAGGGGCTGGCCCTCGCTGCCCGAGCGGGTGCGGAGCTGCGCGACCTCGAGATGGTCCAGTTCCACCCGACCGCTCTTGACGTGGGGCTCGACCCGATGCCGCTCGTCAGCGAGGCGGTACGCGGTGCGGGCGCCCTGCTCGTCGACGCGACGGGCGCCCCCCTGACCGATGATCCGCTCGCGGCCCGCGATGTCGTCGCCCGCGCCGTCTGGGGTGAGCTGTCCCGTGGTGGCCGCGTCTTCCTCGATGCCCGGGGGGCGCTCGGTTCACGCTTCGCCGACGCGTTTCCCACGGTGGCGCGGGCCTGCCAGGCAGCCGGCATCGACCCCGCCACCGACCTCATCCCGGTCCGGCCGGCGGCCCACTACCAGTGCGGCGGAGTCACCGTCGACCGGCACGGTCGCACGACCGTTCCGGGCCTCTGGGCCGTGGGTGAGGTCGCCAGCACCGGGCTGCACGGCGCCAACCGCCTCGCGAGCAACTCGCTCCTCGAGGCGGTGGTCTGCGGCGGCTGGGTCGCCGACGACCTCGCGAACGACCTCCCATCGAAGGGCCACCAACCGACGA
>NZ_AWQS01000009.1 GCF_000576575.1 Intrasporangium chromatireducens Q5-1 | reverse complement strand
GCCCCAAGGCCACAGTCCGTCGAAAGGCCACAACCCGTCGTGGGCCTCACCGGGCTGGGAGGCCAGCGGCACGTGGAGCTGGCTGAGCGGCATACGACCCGGTGCTCTTGGGGGACTGGGCGGGATGCCCGAATCGTCCGGTTGCACCCAGCCGCGGACGCTAACCTCTGCAGGTGAGCCGGATCCGGGACTACCTGTTTGTGCGCCACCGGCACAACTGGGTGCTCCTGCTGCGCTTCGGCATGGTCGGCGCGTCCGGCGTGCTCGTCAACATGGTCGTGCTGGTCCTCGTGAAGCGGCTCGGCCCCGACCCGGACGGCGCGGTCCTGCCGATCCCGTTCACGGACTTCAACGTGCGGTGGTACCACCTCTACTCGACGGTCGCGTTCCTCGCCGCCAACCTGTGGAACTTTCAGCTCAACCGGTCCTGGACCTTCCACAGCGCCGGACACCAACGGTGGTGGCGCGAGTACTGGCCCTTCCTCGTCGTCGGATTCGTCGGCCAGGCCATCGGGCTCGTCCTGCTCACGCTCCTGATGCACCCGGGCTCGTTCCTCGCCCTGCCCACCTCGGTCCTCGACGACTCGACCGGTCTGCGGACCCGGCTCTACTGGGCGCAGCTGATCGTCATCGCGGTCGTGACGCCGCTGTCGTTCATCCTCAACAAGGTGTGGACCTTTGCCGCAGTGCGGGCCCCGCGTCCGACCCCCGGCGCGCCGGAGGTCGGGGCCGGCTCCCCGACTACGCTTGGTCGTCGTGACTGAGCCGAAACGTGCCCCCGGAGGTTTCCCCGTCGTCGGAGTCGTCGGCGGTGGCCAGCTCGCGCGCATGATGCAGGGCCCGGCCATCGAGCTCGGCATCCAGCTGTCCGTCCTCGCCGAGGACGCTTATGCCGCAGCGGCGCTCGCGATCCCGTCGGCACCCGTCGGCGAGCACACGGATCTGGAGATGATCCGCAAGTTCGCCGCGTCGTGCGACGTCGTCACCTTCGACCACGAGCACGTGCCGCAGGATGTCCTGGCTGCGCTCGAGGCCGACGGAGTCGTGATGCACCCGACGCCCGCGGCGCTGCGGCACGCGCAGGACAAGCTCGTCATGCGTCGCCGGCTGAGCGAGCTTGGGATCGCCTGTCCACGCTGGGCCGTCGCGCGGACGGCCTCGGAGGTGGCGGAGTTCGCCGAGGAGGTCGGCTGGCCGCTCATCGCCAAGACCCCACGCGGAGGGTATGACGGCAAGGGCGTCCTGCTCGCGAGCTCGGTCGACGACATGGCGGAGTGGCTGACCCAGGTGGGCCGCCGGGGCCCCCTCGAGGACGGGCTGCTCCTCGAGGAGCGCGTCGACTTCGTCCGCGAGCTCGCGGTGCTCGTGGCGCGCAGCCCCTCGGGGCAGGCCGCGGCGTGGCCCGTGGTCGAGACGGTCCAGACCGAGGGGATCTGCACCGAGGTGCTCGCGCCGGCGCCGGGCCTCGACGCCGACCTGGCCTCCGTCGTCACGGAGGCGGCGCTGCGGATCGCCGGCGAGCTCGACGTGACCGGGGTCCTGGCGGTCGAGATGTTCGAGGTCCGGCCCGGCGGGGCATCCTCGTCGTCGTCCTACGTTGTGAACGAGCTCGCGATGCGGCCGCACAACTCGGGCCACTGGAGCATGGACGGGGCCGTGACGGGCCAGTTCGAGCAGCACCTGCGCGCGGTCCTCGACCTGCCGTTGGGCGACCCGCGGCCCCGAGCACCGTGGACGGTCATGGCCAACGTGCTGGGCGGTGAGGACGAGGAGCTCTACTCGGCGTACCGGCATATCATGGCCCGCGACCCCGGGGCGAAGATCCACGTCTACGGCAAGGGTGTCCGGCCCAGCCGCAAGATCGGCCACGTCAACGTGTCCTCCGACGACCTGGAGTCGGCCCGCGAGCGGGCCCAGCACGCGGCGGACTACCTGAGGGGAACGGTGAGGGAGTGAGCCCCGTGGACTCGGCGGACTCGATGGACTTGGAGCGCGACGTGGACCTGTCCGCCAAGCGTGCGGTCGTCGGCATCGTCATGGGCAGCGACAGCGACTGGCCGGTCATGCGTGAGGCAGCCAGGGCCCTGCAGGAGTTCGAGATCCCCTTCGAGGCCGACGTCGTCTCGGCGCACCGGATGCCCGACGAGATGGTCGCCTACGGTCAGCAGGCGGCGGCTCGCGGGCTGCGCGTCATCATCGCGGGAGCCGGCGGAGCGGCCCACCTGCCCGGCATGCTCGCGTCCGTCACGCCGTTGCCGGTCGTCGGCGTGCCAGTTCCCCTCAAGTACCTCGACGGCATGGACTCGCTGCTGTCGATCGTGCAGATGCCGGCCGGTGTCCCCGTCGCGACCGTCTCGATCGGCGGGGCCCGCAACGCCGGGCTGCTGGCCGCACGCATCATCGGCTCGTCCGGCGACGAGCTGGGGCAACGGGTGCACGAGCGGATGGTGGCGTTCCAGTCCACGCTCCGGGACCAGGCCCACGCGAAGGGCGCCTCGCTGCGCGATGAGGTGGCCCGGGGCCTCTGACCCCGCGTCGACCGGTCACCTTCTCCGCCTTGACCGGTCACTTCTCCCGCGTTGACCGGTCACCTTCTCCACGTTGACCGGTCACCCTCCCGCAGTCGAGACCCAGGCTGGCCCCTCACGCGTCGCCCGCGGCGCTGCCGTTTATCCACATGCCCTTGAGCGGAGAGGGCTTGTCCACAGCTCCGAGTCGCGTGGCGGCGCTTGGGCCTGCCCTGCAGCAGCCTGAGGTCATGAGCGGACTGAATCTCCCGGACGCGTTACGTACCGGACCCTTCCGACTTGCGGATGGCCTCGAGCAGGGCCTGTCGCTGGCGCAACTGCAGTCGCCCGAGCTGGAAAGGCCCACCCGAGGTGTGCGCATGGCCGACCCTCCGGTGGGGCTGGCTGAACGCGCCCGGGCCTTCGCCCTCGTTCTGCCGGCAGGCGCCGCCTTCTCGCATCTGACTGCCGCCCGGCTATGGGGCTTCCCGATCTCTGCACAGATGGAAAGCGACGAGCGTCTCCACGTGATGGTCGACGGTGCGGATCGCCGGATCCGTCGGCAAGGGGTGGTGGCCCATCGCGGCCTCGACTGCAGAGAGACAGCCCTCGT
Source organism: Intrasporangium chromatireducens Q5-1 (assembly GCF_000576575.1). Lineage (GTDB taxonomy): Bacteria > Actinomycetota > Actinomycetes > Actinomycetales > Dermatophilaceae > Intrasporangium_A > Intrasporangium_A chromatireducens. The sequence goes on along the minus strand of NZ_AWQS01000009.1, from coordinate 45,940 downwards.
TGAGGGCCTGCTCACGGTCGGCATCTCCGATACGTGGGTCGACCTGGGGGAGCTGACCGGTCTCGGCAACCCGGTCGGCCTCGACGACCTCATCGTCGCCGGCGACGCCGCTGCTCAGCTGCTGGGAGACGTGTCTCCGCTCCGGGACGCCGTCCTGCGGCGTGTCCGACCAAGGGGCAAGCTGATGCTGCTACCTGCCCTCCGCATGGTCCGATTGGGAGCGGAGTCCGGCATGGAGACACGGGTGAGGTTGCTCTTCGTCAGAGCGGGCCTTCCCGAGCCGGAGCTGAACGGCCTCGTCTGGACGGCCAGAGGCAAGCTGCTCGGCCGAGCGGACATGTTGTGGCGCAGCCGCCGAGTTACGGCCGAGTACCAGGGCGCGCGGTTCCATTCGGCCCCTGACCAGAAGCGTCGTGACAGGAGGCGTCTCCAGGGGTTCCGCGCCGATGGCTGGCGAGTCGGCGAGATCTGGGCCGATGACATGCGTACACCGGAGGCACGTCGCGACTGCGTGTTGCGGTTCGCCCGGCTGCTTCGGGTCAGCGAGGACTCGCTGAACCTTGATGCATGCGAGCCGCCCTTCTTCTCTCAGGAGTACTGGGAGGCGATGCTCGACCGCCGGGCCCGTCGACGGCACCAACAGCGTCTCGTCACCCGGTGACGGCCGCGGACCCGTCGCCGGGTATCAGCCGTGGGAACTCGATCTTGGGGCAGGTGTCCATGACGACGTGGAGGCCGGCAGCTTCTGCGCGGGCCGCGGCATCTTCGTCAATGACGCCGAGCTGCAGCCAGAGCGACTCGATGCCCAGCCGACCCTTCTGATCGATCGCTTCATCGACGAGCGGTGCCACATGCTCGCTGTTGACGAAGTAGTCCACCACGTTGACCTTGGTCCCGGCCGGGATATCCGCGAGGGAGGCGTAGGCCTGCGCTCCGTGCACGGGCAGCGCCTTGGGGTGAATCGGGATGAGCTGCATCCCGAGCTCGAGCTGTAGCCACTTCGACACTCCGAAGGCAGTGCGCTCCGGGTTGTCGCCCAGTCCGACGACCGCCCATGTGGCGGGCGTCGTGAGCAGGTCCCGGATGACTGCTGGATCGTTGCGGTGGGCTGTCATGCCCCCATCCTCACATGCGGGCACCTGAGCAAACGGGAGCGGCGTCACCGCCATCTGGCGTGAGCATGTTGGGCCCAGCCCACAGAGCGCATTGGCTGCTGAGGAAGATGACCGGTCGACGGGGGGAAGGTGACCGGTCGAGGGAGGCAATGTGACCGGTCGACGCGGGGAAGGTGACCGGTCGAGGGAGGCAATGTGACCGGTCGGCGGGGGTTGGGTCCGTGCAAGGATGGCGGTCATGCGCTTTGGAATCTTCGTGCCCCAAGGCTGGCGGATGGACCTCGTCGGCATCGACCCCGACCAGCAGTGGGACGCCATGAACGGTCTCGCCCGCTACTTCGACGAGGGGGACACCTTCGAGTCGATCTGGGTCTTCGACCACTTCCACACCGTCCCCGCCCCGACCGAGGAGGCGACGCACGAGGCCTGGTCGCTCATGGCCGGCCTCGCCGCCACGACGAACCGCGTCCGGCTCGGCCAGATGTGCACCTGCATGAGCTACCGCAACCCCGCGTACCTCGCCAAGGTCGCTGCCACCGTCGACCACATTTCCGGTGGCCGGGTCGAGATGGGCATCGGTGCCGGCTGGTACGAGCAGGAGTGGCGGGCCTACGGTTACGGGTTCCCTTCTGCGAAGGAGCGGCTCGGCCGGCTGCGCGAGGGCGTCCAGATCTTCCGCGACATGTGGACCAACGGCCGCGCCACCCTCGACGGCGACTACTACCAGGTCGACGAGGCCCGCTGCTACCCCCGCCCCCTCCAGGGGACGACTGCCCCGGGAAGCAAGCTCAACGGCATACCGATGTGGATCGCCGGCGGCGGCGAGAAGGTCACCCTGAAGATCGTCGCCCAGTACGCCGACTACGCGAACGTCGACGGGACGCCCGAGGTGTTCGCCCACAAGAGCGAGGTGCTGCGCAAGCACTGTGAGGACCTCGGGCGCGACTTCGACTCCATCACACGCACGGCCGACTACAACGTGTTCATCGCGGAGACGCAGTCCGAGCTGGAGGACCGCTTCCGGTTCTACGAGGAGACGCTGCGCAAGGGCGGCATCCCTGAGGCGAGGATCGAGAGCAACGTGGCCGCGATGCGGCGCGGGCCGGCTGTCGGCACGCCCGAGCAGATCGTCGAGGCGCTCAAGGGCCTTGCCGGCATGGGCCTCAGCTATGCCATCACGAACTTCTTCGAGGCGGCCTACGACCGCTCCGGGATCGAGCTGTTCGAGTCGCAGGTCGTGCCGGCCCTGCGCGGCTGACGGGTGCCGGCTGGACGGCTCACCAGGCCGTCCAGCCGCCGTCGACGGCGACCGTCTGTCCCGTCACGTACGCCGACGCGTCCGACGCGAGCCACGTGACGACCCCGCGGAAGTCGTCCTCCGTGCCCATCCGCGCGAGCGGGGTGAGCCGTTCGTACCGCTCCACGAACGCCGGGTCCTGCCCGCGCGCGATCCCACCCGGGGCGAACGCGTTGACCCGGATGTCGGGGGCGAGCACGGTTGCCAGATAACGGGTCAGCTGGGCGATGCCGCCCTTGGAGGCTGCGTAGGCTGCGGGGTTGCCCATGCGCGTCCCCTCGTAGAGGCCCATATTGGGACCGACGAGCCCGTAGATGCTCGAGACGTTGATGACGCTCCCGTGGCCCCCGGCCCGCAGCAGGGGAGCCAGCCGTCGGGTCAGCGAGAACGGTGCAAGGAGGTTGAGCTGCAGCGCCAGCGCGAACGCCTCGTCGGTCTGCTCCTCGAACGGCACGGCATAACCCGGCACCCCGGACGTGCCCGTGAAGGCGGCGTTGTTGACGAGGACGTCGCACGCCTGCAGCTCCTCGGCGCAGTCCACCACGGCCGAAATCCCCTCGGGTGCAAGAAGATCGGCCGGGCATGCGACGTGGTCAGTGCCGGGCAGCGCCGCCACCGTCGTCGCACAGGCCGGTCCGTCGAGGTCGACGACGACGACCCGGGCACCCGCCCGGGCCAGGGCGTCGGACAGGACCGAGCCGAGCGGCCCCGCCCCACCGGTCACGATCGCCGTCCGACCGGTGAGGTCGGTGCTCCCGTCAGCCATCACGGTCCTTTCGTGCTGTGTCACCGTGCGCGGCGACGGACTGCTCGGTGAGCCAGGGCAGCTCGATGAGTCCGGCGTCGACGAGCGCCTCGATGAGCCGGAACTCGTACTCGTCGTCGATGGAGAAGGCCTGCGCCTCGGGGATCTCCAGCCCGGCGTGCCGGCCCTCGTCGAACCAGGACCCCTCGAGCCGCCGGACGAAGTCGGCCCTCCACAGGTAGAAGTTGCCGTTGATCCGCAGGAACCGTGGTACGTCCTGGCGGCGGGTCACGCCCGTCCCCGCGTCGAAGAACCTCGTCAGCTCGCCGAGCTGCCCGGACTCCCCAGCGGGGCGGACGCCGACCCAGACCGGGTTGAAGGTCGGCTCCGAGACGCTGATCACGCCGTCCAGGGACGGGTTCTCGGCCAGCTGTCTGGCCGCCTCGTCGAACTGGCGCGGCACCCGCGCGGGGCTCGTTGGGTCGAGAAGGAGGACAGCGTCATACGGGCGGCCCTCCTCCCGCTCCACGCTCTCGAGCGCATGGCGCACGACCGGGCCCATCGGGGTGTCGTCCTGCGCGAGCCGGGCGGGCCGCAGGAACGGGACGTCACCGCCGTGGTCCCGCGCGACCTCCGCGATCTCCTCGGAGTCGGTCGTCACGACGCAGCGCGTGACCGCCGGGGAGAGTGCTGCGGCCCGCAGACTGTGGACGATGAGCGGCAGACCCGCCAGCTCGCGGATGTTCTTGCCGGGCAGGCCCTTGGACCCACCCCGGGCGGGTACGACGGCCAGGATCCGGCTCACGAGAGAGCCCTCGCGCGGTCGCACACCTCGAGCGCGGCCAGCCCCTCGCGGAGGGTGGCCGGAGCCCCCGCGGTATGCCGCTCAGCCGCTGAGGTGGTCGGGTGCAGTTCCAGCGCGGCGCGGGCCTGGGTGGCCATGACGGTGTCGCGGTCAAGGTCCTCGGGGAAGTGGCGCTCGGCCGTGGCCCCCCGAGCGTCGGCGGATCGCACGCGCGCCGTCGCCACGGACCATGAGACGGAGCCGCCGGCGCTGCGGATGACCGTGCCGCGGGACGCGGGTCGGGTCACGTAGTCGAGCCGCGTCGTCCCGGTCGCACGGGCCGTGGCCCACAGGAGGGTGGCTGCCTGCTCGGCCGCCAGGTCGAGGGGGCCGTCGTGCTCGAGGTGGGCGCCGAGCAGGCTCGGCTCACCGAACAGGACCATGGCGTAGTCGATCTCGTGGACCAGGTCCCGCAGGACGCCACCCTCGTCGGGGCGTGCCGAGTAGCTCTCGCGATAGTCGCGACCCGACCGCCAGTCTGGCAGCCAGGACTGGCACCACACCTGGGCCGAGAGCCGCCCCTCGAGGCGCGTCACCTCGGCAAGGAGGTGCCGGAAGGCGGCGTGCGCGCGTAACGGGGCGGCCACCCACACGTCGTCCCCTCGGGGATGGGCCGCGAGCTGTGCGGCAGCCGCGCGCGTGGGGGCGACGGGCTTCTCGAGGAGCACGCGGCCCGCCCCACGATCGAGCGCCTCGACCGTGTCGCTGACGTGCCGTCCGGTGTCGGTCGCGACGACGACCAGGTCGGCGCCGGCGACGGCATCCGGACCCGAATTGTCGTCGAGGAGCGGGACCCCGGTGGCCTCGTCCTGACGGAGCGGACCTCGCGACCGGAGCGGCCAGAGCCGCACGTCGGCGCCCAGGCTGCGGAAGACCCGCGCGTGGCGCTGCCCGATGGAGCCGGCGCCGCGGACCACGACGGTCGCTGTCACGTCCGGCCTCCTTCGTCCTAGTAGGTTCACATCGTGGCAGATTCTCCGGATCCACTGGTCCCGGGCGACCCCGCCCCGGCCGCGGCGGACCGGACCGGGAGCGCACGGCGGGTGGCCGTGCACTCCCTCGCCTACGTCGGGGGAGCGGCCCTGCAGGGCCTGGGGATCCTGCTCATCATCCCGTTCGCGACCCGCCTGCTGGGCCCGGCGGAGTTCGGCCGGGTCGCGACGGGGCTCGTCGTCGTGCAGATGGTCGGCACCCTCGCCGCGGCGGGGCTGCCGCAGGTGATCATCCGGGAGCACCACCGTGGCCGCGAGGGACCAAGGGTCGCCCGCGCCCTCGCCGGCACGATGGTCCTGCTGGCCCTCACCGTGGGCGTGGCGGGCGCGGTCGTGCTGCTCGTCCTGTCCGCGCTGACCCCGGTCTCGCTCGGCGTCGGCGCCGCGGTCGTCGTCGCCGCGGTCGCCCTGACGATCGTGGTGGCCGCCCAGTCGCTCATGCGCGCACAGCTGCGGCCGGCCAGCTTCCTCGCGCTCGCGGTGCTCGCCACGGTGGTCGCCCAGCTCGCCGGGCTGATCGCCGCCCGCGGCAGCCGCAGCGCCGCGACGTACCTCGCCGCCTACGCGGGCGTGCTCGTCGTCGCCGCCGTCGTGGCGGTCGTCATCGGTCGGCCGCTTTCACCCACCGTCGAGCGGGACCGGACCCGGGCCGGCATCCGACTTGCTGCGCCCCTGCTACCACAGGCCGTCGCCATGCTCGGCCTGCTCATGGGCGATGTGCTGCTGGCCCGATGGCTCCTCGGGGAGGCTGCGGCCGGCGGCTACCAGGTGGCACTCCAGCTCGGCAACATGCCCTTCGTCCTGTCGACCGCGCTGTTCAACGCGTGGAGCCCCCTCGTCCTGTCGCACCCCGTCGACAGGCGGGCGCGCTTCACGGCTCGGACGGGCAGTGTCCTGACGATCGTCGTCGGGCTGGGCGCGCTCGGGGTGGCGCTGCTCGGCCCGTGGCTCGCCGCCGTCATGGCGCCCGCGAGCTTCGGGCACGCTGACCTCGTGCGCACGCTGGCGTGGCTCGTGGGGGTCGCCGTGCTCTACATGCTCTACCAGGGCGGCTCCCTGGCCGTCCTGGACGCGGAACGAACGGGCCGGCTCGCCTGGGCGGCTCTCGCGGCTCTCGCGCTCCTCGTCCTTGCCGCCCTCCCGCTGTCGGCGTTCGGAATCGCCGGAATCGCCGTCGCGAAGCTGCTCGGCTATCTCGTCCTCGTCGCCGCGACGACCGGCTTCGCCTACCGCCACTCCCGGCTGCGCTGGCCCCGTGCGACGCTCACCTTCACCGCCCTCACCGTGGCCGCGGCTGGAGCGGTCGGCTGGCTCGGGGTGACGGGCGCCGGCGCCTGGACCCGGGCCGCTCTCGCCGTCGTCGTCGCAGGCATCGCCGTCGCCCTCGCGCCGCGCGTCCTGCGCACGCTACGTGGCTAGGATGACGACGCCCGATCCCATCGCTCAGGAGGCCCTCGTCCCGTGGTGACGCCGCTGGTCCACATGGGGCTCGGGTACGACGATCTCCTCGTCCCCGCCCTCGTGCACGCCGGGTTCGACACCCGAGACCTCATCCTCGTCGTGCGCACCGACGCGAACCTCAGCTGGGTCGGCCGCCACACGCCCCGGGCGACGGTCGTGCGCCTGCCCTACGCGCAGGCCCGCCGCGCCAACGCCGTGTCCGGGCTCGCTCCGCACGCCGCCCTCAAGCGTGCCTGCGCCGGGGTGGGTCTCGACGTGCTCGACCTGCTCGTGTGCGAGCGGGCGCTGCGCCGCAACCGCGTCGACACGGCCATGAACTTCCTCAACCTGGCGGCAGAGGAGCTCGAGGCGGCCATCGCCGGACGTGGCCCCATCCTCGCCCTGACCGAGTTCACCGTGACCTCTGAGCTGCTCACGGCCGGGCTCGTGACCCACCACGGCGGCCTCGCGACCTGGCCACGCGGCATACGGCTGCCGTCCGACCGCTTCGGACTGATCGGCGCACCCAAGGGCATCACGCTCTTCGAGCGTCCGATCGAGGACCCGGACGCCGTGGCTGCGGGGGAGCGCTACCTCGCCACGTGGCGGGAGGAGCAGGGCCGGCCCATGGGTTTCGCCCGGAACCTCAAGGTCGAGTCGGGCCAGGAGATCTGGCGGCTGGCGACCGACCGGCTCAAGGAGTTTGCCCGCGACCGCGGCCGCAACCTGCAGCTGCCGAAGCCGACGGACTACGCGCGCCTGCCCTGGCTCAACCCCCTCAAGGCGCGCCTGAACCTGCACGAGTACCGGACCCGTCGATGGGACCCGGTGCCCGACCGCTTCGTGTTCCTGCCGCTGCAGGTGCAGCCCGAGTCGAGCATCGACGTCATGGGGCAGGAGTGGCGCGACCAGGCCTATACCGCGCGGGTCCTCGCCGACGCCCTGGCGCCGCTCGGCATCGGCGTCGCCGTCAAGGAGCACGCGCACTTCATGTGGCGCCGCGACCTCGACTTCTGGCCCCAGTTCGACGTGCACCCCAACATCGCGACGGTCGACCCATTCGCCGACTCGCGCGAGCTGATGAAGCGTGCGGTCTTCACGGTGACAGCCACCGGGACTGTCGGGCTCGAGGCAGCGCTGCTCGGCCTGCCCGTCGTCACCGGGGCCCCCATGCCGTGGAGCGAGCTCGGTTGTGTCGCACGGCTGCGCGACCCCGACGAGCTGCCCGACTTCGTGGCGCGCCGCGGCTGGGAGGAGCTGCGCGAGGAGGAGACGCGCATCGAGGAGTGGTTCGCGCACCGCTACGTGCGCAACTCCTGGCAGGGACTCGTCCTCGACCCCCCGCGGGTCCCCGAGGTCCTCTCCGCGGGCAACATCCGCCGCGTCGGTGCGGCATTCGCCGAGGCGGCCGGCGCCCTCGGCCAGGCGGGGGGCGCCGCATGACGGAGTGGTATGCCGCTCAGCCGGCACCACGCCAGACCACCAGGGGTGGGGCTGAGCCTGTGGACGGGTCCGGGTGGGTCGTCTTCGGCGCGGGCGGGCACGCACGCGCCGTGGTCGACGTCCTCGAACGGCTGGGCGAGACTGTCGCCGCAGTCGTGGGCGACGCGCAGGGCTCGACCTGGCACGTCGAGGTGATCGCCGACGACACAGCCGGGCTCGCCCTCGTCACCGACCAGCGGCTCCGTGCCGCGGTCGCGATCGGGGCCGCCGGCCCGCGGCTTCGCACGCTGGGGCAGCTGCGGGAGACGGCAGGCCGGGGTGGAGGAGCTGGGCGCCCGATCGAGGAGGTCGCCCCGGCGGTCGTGGCGACGAGCGCCACCGTGGCCCGCACCGCCGTGCTGGGCGCCGGCACGATCGTGCTCGAGCACGCCCACGTCGGTCCCGCCAGCCGGGTCGGCGACGGCGTCATCGTCAACACCGGCGCCATCGTCGAGCACGACTGCACGCTCGGCGACGGGGTCCACGTCGCGCCGGGGGCCGCCCTGCTGGGAGGTGCCAGCGTCGGGCCGCGCACGCTCGTCGGGTCGGGCGCCCGGGTGCTGCCACGGGTGACGGTCGGCAGTGACGTCACGGTGGGGGCCGGGGCAGTCGTCGTCCGCAGCGTCGAGGACGGGCTCGTCGTCCTCGGCGTGCCGGCCACCAGCGCAGCCGCAGCAACCGGAGGAGCATCATGAGAACCGTTCACCTCGGCAGCTGGCACCTGCCCCAGCCCCAGGCCGTCCACGTGATCGCCGAGGCCGGGGTCAACCACAACGGCGATCTCGAGCTCGCCCACCGGCTGGTCGACATCGCAGCGGGTGCCGGCGCCGACTCCGTCAAGTTCCAGACGTTCGATCCGGCCAAGCTCGTCTCCGCGACGGCGAGCACGACGCGCTACCAGCGTGACCGCGGCGGCAGCGCCGACCAGCGCTCCCTCCTCGAGGCGCTGACGCTGCCAGCCTCCGCCTGGGCGGAGCTGCAGGACCACGCCGCGCAGGAAGGGCTCGCCTTCCTGTCCACCCCGTTCGACCTCGACAGTGCCGAGCTGCTCGTGGGGCTGGGGGTGCCGGCGCTCAAGGTGAGCTCCGGCGAGCTGACCAACCTGCCGTACCTTCGGGCGCTCGCGTCGCTCGGCGTGACGCTGCTCGTCTCGACGGGCATGGGCACCGCCGACGAGGTCGCCGACGCGGTCGAGGCGTGCCAGGAGGCTCCCGGCCTCGTCCTGTTCCACTGCGTGTCGGCCTATCCGGCGCCGGTCCAGGAGTGCAACCTGCTCGTCATCCCTCGACTGATGGAGCAGCACGGGGTGCCCGTCGGCTGGTCGGACCACACGCCGGGCCTCACGACGGCCCTGGGTGCGGTTGCGCTGGGGGCGCCGATCCTCGAGAAGCACTTCACCGCCGACCGCACCCTGCCGGGCCCCGACCATCTGGCGAGCCTCGAGCCCGACGATCTCGCACACTACGTGCGCGAGACGAAGCTGCTCGCTCAAGCCCTCGGCGACGGCGTCAAACGCCGGATGCCCTCCGAGGAGGAGAACGCCACGCTCGTGCGGCGCTCCTGGCACGCCGCGACCGACCTTCCGGCCGGCACCGTGCTGAACCGTGCCGACCTCACCCTGCTGCGCCCCGAGGACGGCATCAGCCCGGCCGTGGACGTCGGCGGCCGGCGCCTCGCGCGGGCCGTCCGTGCGGGCGCACCGCTCACCGACACGGATCTCGCTCCCTGATGCCGGACCGAGTCGTCGCCGTCTTCGTCGGCACCCGTGCAGACCTCGGGCCGCTCGCGCCCGTCATCACCGCCATCGCCGACGCGCCTGACCTCACGTTGCGCGTCCTCACGGGCGTCATGTACGCCGCTGACGACCTCGCCGCGGCGCTGCCCGGACCCCGGACTGCCGAGGAGTGGAGACCGCTCGTGCGTCCGCTCGCAGACCCGATGAAGGCTGTCACTGCCGACGCGCAGGTCGCACAGGGTGCCCGCCTGGCTGCTGGCGTGGGGCGCGCGGTCCGCGACGAGGGGATCGACGTGATTGTCGTGCTCGGGGACCGGTGGGAGCTGCTCGACGTGGTCCCGCCTGCCTTCCTGCTCGGCGTCCCCATCGTGCACCTGCACGGCGGCGAGGTCACGGAGGGGGCCGTCGACGAGCGCATCCGGCACGCCGTGACGAAGCTGGCCGACGAGCACTGCGTTGCATCAGCGGACGCGGCCACGCGACTGCGCCAGCTGGGGGAGCCGGAGCAGCGGGTCCACGTGACCGGAGCGCCGGGCCTGGACCGGCTGACCTCGGTCCGGCCCATGAGCGACCACGAGATCGCCTGTCTGACAGGGCTACCCGCGATCCAGCGTCCCCTTGCCCTCTTCACCTACCACCCCGCGACGACGGCTGGAGTAGCACGCGTCGGTCCCTGGTCCCGAGAAGCACTCGAGGCCACCTTGGAGGTCTGCGGCACGGTCATCGCGACACATCCCGGGATGGACGCCGGCCGTGAGGGCATCCTCGCCGCGCTCGACGAGCTGGGCCATGCCCATGCCGATCGGCTCGCGGTTGTGCCTGCGCTCGGTCGGGACTATCCCCGCGTCCTCGCGGCGGTCGACGTCGTCGTCGGCAACTCCTCGTCGGGAATCATTGAGGCCGCCACCGTGCGGGTGCCCGCCGTCGACGTCGGCGACCGGCAGCTTGGGCGGCTGCGCGGCGAGAACGTGCTGCACAGCCGCGAGGGACGGAGCCATGTCGCACACGCCCTCCGGGAGGCACTGTCACCCGACTTCCGGGAGCGTACCGGTCACGCGTCCAACCCGTATGGCACCGGCGAAGCCGCGGAGCGCATCCTCGATATCGTTCGACGTGCAGGATCCGCCGGTCGGGCGAAGCCGTTCGTCGACCTGGACTGCACCCAGAAGGAGCGCAACGGATGACGTCACGGGACCTCCGGGCCGGTTGCGCGCCCAGGGCGGCGAGCATCCGCGACGCGCTCATCGTCATCGACCGGAGCGCCACCTCCGTCTGCCTCCTCGTCGACGAGGAGGATCGCCTCTTCGGGCTCGTCACCGACGGGGATCTTCGCCGCGCCCTGCTGAGGGGCGTCGGCCTCGACGCGCCGGCGCTCGAGCACGCGACCACGAGTCCCCACGTCGTCGAGTCGGGCACGTCCCGGGCCGCAGTGCTCGACCTGATGTCGGCGCTGCGGATCTCGGCCGTGCCGGAGGTCGACGCGGACGGCGTGCTCGTGGGCCTGCACACCCTGTCCGACGTCGTCGGGGCCGACGCTCTGCCGAACGTCGCGGTCATCATGGCCGGTGGCCGGGGGACGCGCCTCGGCGAGCTGACCAAGAACACGCCCAAGCCGCTCATGACGGTCGCCGGCCGCACGATCCTCGAGTGGATCGTGCTCGGGCTCGTTGGTGACGGCATCCGGGACATCTACGTCAGCGTCAACTACCTCGCGGAGCAGATCGAGGAGCACCTCCGCGACGGCAGCCGGCTCGGCTGCACCGTCCGCTACCTGCGTGAGGACCCGGAGCGGCCACTCGGCACGGCCGGTTCGCTCACTCTTCTCAGGCAGGAGCGGCCCGACCTGGACCACCCGGTCCTCGTCATGAACGGCGACCTCATGGTCCAGTTCGACGCGGCGAAGCTCCTCGACGTGCACCAACGCTCACACGCGGTCCTCACGGTGGCGACGCGCAGCTACCAGCACGAGGTGCCCTTCGGTGTCGTCGAGAGCGAGGACGGACGCGTCAGCGGCATCGTCGAGAAGCCGACGCTCAACTTCGACATCAACGCGGCGGTCTACGCCGTCGAGCCACGTGCGCTGGAGTGGCTGCCCGAGGGGCGCGCGAGCACGATGCCCGGCCTCGTCGAGACGTGCCTCGAACGGGACGAGGTCGTCACGGCGTGGCCGATCCGGTCCGACTGGATCGACGTGGGGACGCCCGAGGATCTCGCCCGAGCAAAGGGCCACCTGTGAGCGGCAGCAGGCTGAACGGCATACGTCTCGAGGAAGGGACCACGATGGAAGCGCGCCCGATGAGCGAGTCGATCGCCGGAAGAACCGTCCTGGTGACAGGGTCGGACGGCTTCATCGGGAGCCACGTCGTGGAGCGACTCATCTCCGACGGTGCGCGGGTGCGCGCGTTCTGCCTCTACAACTCGAACGGCTCGACCGGTTGGCTGGACGAGTCGGCCCCCTTCCGCAGGGCCGTGCAGGACGGACAGGCCGAGATCGTGCTGGGTGACATCCGCGACCCCGAACACGTCGCTGCCTCGGTCGAGGCCGTCGACGTCGTGCTCCACCTGGCCGCGCTCATCGCGATCCCGTTCTCCTATGTCGCCCCCCGGTCGTACGTCGAGACCAACGTCATCGGCACCCTCAACGTCCTCGAGGCCGTGCGTCGGCACGGCACCCCACGGATGGTGAACACGTCGACCTCGGAGGTCTACGGCACCCCGGAGGAGGTGCCCATCACGGAGGCGCATCCGCTGCGCGGCCAGTCGCCCTACAGCGCGACGAAGATCAGCGCCGACAAGATGTGCGAGTCCTATGCGCTCTCGTTCGAGACGCCGGTGACGGTGCTGCGGCCGTTCAACACCTTCGGCCCGCGGCAGTCGACGCGCGCGGTCATCCCCACCGTCCTGTCGCAGCTGCTGGCCGGTGCCCGCGAGCTGCGCCTTGGTGACCTGTCGCCTAAGCGGGACTTCACCTATGTCGCCGACACGGCCGACGGATTCGTGCGTGCCGCGCTCGCCGACGTGGCTCCCGGCACGGTGATCCAGCTCGGCACGGGTCGGACCGAATCGGTGGGCCACATCGTCGACCTGTGCCGCAAGGTCACGGGCAACGACGCTGAGGTCGTGACGGAGACCGAACGCATCCGGCCTGAGGGCTCGGAGGTCCAGGTTCTCCTGTCGGACCCGTCGCGCGCGCACGAGCTGCTCGGCTGGGCGCCGAGCGTGTCGCTCGAGGACGGGCTGGCACAGACCGCGGAATGGCTCCGGCCACGGGTCGACCCCGAGACCGTGGCGAGGTACCACCGATGAGCGAGGCACACGCCCCGGGCGCCCGAGGTCCGGAAGGGACGATCCCGCTCGCGGTGCCCAACATCGGCGACCTCGAGCGTCGCTATGTCCTCGAAGCGGTGGAGTCGGGGTTCGTCTCGTCCGTCGGGCCCTTCGTGGCGGAGTTCGAGCGGCGGTTCGCCGAGCGGGTCGGGGCCAAGCACGCCGTGGCGTGCTCGACGGGCACCGCTGCGATCCACATCGGGCTGATCCTGCTCGGCGTCAGGCGGGGCGACGACGTGGTGTGCTCGGACTTCACGTTCGTCGGGTCGGTGGCGCCGATCGCCTACCTCGGTGCGAGACCGGTGCTGGTCGACAGCGAGGAGCGCACCTGGAACCTCGACCCCGCTCTGCTGGCCGAGGAGCTCGAGCGGCGGGCCCGGGTGGGGGAGGCGATGCCGAAGGTGGTCGAGGTCGTCCATGCGCTGGGGCAGCCGGCCGACCTGGCGCCGATCGTCGAGGTCTGCGAACGCTTCGGTGTCGCGATCCTCGAGGATGCGGCAGAGTCGCTGGGCTCTGGGTGGTCCACCGGGCCGCTTGCGGGCCGGCAGACCGGAACCGTCGGCGCGGTCGGTTGCTTCTCCTTCAACGGCAACAAGATCGCGACGACCGGGGGCGGCGGCATGATCGTCACGGACGACGACGAGCTTGCCGCTCGCGCCCGTCATCTCACGACCCAGGCGAAGGTGGCCGACGTCGGCTACCTGCACGACGAGGTGGGCTACAACTACCGCCTGACCAACCTCGCCGCGGGGCTGGGGCTTGCCCAGCTGGAGCGTCTGGATGAGTTCGTCGGAGCCAAGCACCGGATCGCCGCCCGCTATGACGTCGCCTTTGCCGACCTGCCGCTCGTGCTTCCGCCCCGGCTGGCGGGTCTCGACGCGACCTACTGGCTCTACTCCGTGCTCGTTCCGGAAACGGACGGCCGTGGACGGGACGAGCTGCTCGGGCATCTGTCTGAGCGGGGCGTCGGAGCCAGAGCGCTCTGGCGACCGCTGCACCTGCAGCCGCCCTACGCGGGCGCCCCGGTCGTGGGCGGGACGGTGGGGCAGGCGCTCTTCGAGCGCGGGGTGTCGCTGCCCTGCGCAACCGAGCTCACCGAGGCCGACCAGGACCGTGTCGTCCGGGCGGTCCGCTCGTTCTTCTCCTGACGTGCGTCGCATCGACAGGCCGGCCCACGGGCCGGCCTGTCGATGTTGCCTCCGGTCAGGCCTTCGCCGCGGCGAAGCCCTGCTCGAGGTCGGCCAGGATGTCGTCGATGTGCTCGATGCCGACGGACAGCCGGACGAGTCCGGGGGTGACCCCGGCGGCGAGGCGGTCCTCATCGGGCCCCTGCGAGTGCGTCGTCGACGCCGGGTGGATCACCAGGGACCTGACGTCGCCGATGTTCGCGACGTGGCTGTGCAGGGTGAGGCCCTCGACGAACTTCTTGCCGGCATCGAGGCCGCCCTTGATCTCGAAGGCGAGGACCGCTCCGGCGCCCTTCGGGACGTACTTCTGGGCCAGCTGGTAGTTCGGGTCCTCGGGCAGCGAGGCCCAGACCACCTTCTCCACCTGGTCGTGGCCCTGCAGGAACGCCGCCACCTTGTGGGTGTTCTCGATGTGCCGCTCGACGCGGAGGCTCAGCGTCTCGATGCCCTGGCCGATGAGGAAGGCGTTGAACGGGGAGATCGCGTTGCCGAGGTCGCGCAGCAGCTGCACGCGTGCCTTGAGGATGAAGGCGAGGTTGACGCCGAAGGCGCCGTCCTTGCCCAAGTCCCGGGCATAGACGAGGCCGTGGTAGCTCGGGTCGGGCTGGTTGTAGTTCGGGAACCGCTCCGGGTCCTTGCCGAAGTCGAAGTTGCCGGAGTCGACAATGGCTCCCGCGATGCTCGTGCCGTGGCCGCCAAGGTACTTCGTGGCGGCGTGCACCACGATGTCTGCGCCGTGCTCGATGGGGCGCAGCAGGTAGGGCGTCGCGATCGTGTTGTCCACGACGAGCGGGACACCGATCTCGTGTGCGACTGCGGCGACCCCCTCGATGTCGAGGATGTCGGACTTCGGGTTGGCGATCGACTCGCCGAAGAAGAGCTTGGTGTTCGGCCGGGCTGCGGCACGCCAAGCTTCCGGGTCGGCCGTGTTCTCGACAAACGTCACCTCGATGCCGAGCTTGGGCAGCGTGTTCTGGAAGAGGTTCACCGTGCCGCCATAGAGCGCCGGGCTCGCGACGACGTGGTCACCGGCCTCGGCAATGTTGACGATGGCATAGAAGGTCGCCGACATGCCGGAGCTGAGCAGGAGCGCCCCGACGCCGCCCTCGAGGGAGGCGATGCGCTTCTCGATCGCGTCCTGGGTCGGATTCATGATCCGGGTGTAGATGTTCCCCATCTCGGAGAGCGCGAAGAGGTTCTTCGCGTGCTCGGTGTCATTGAAGACGTACGAGGTCGTCTGGTAGATCGGCAGGGCCCGGGCGCCGGTCGCAGGGTCGGCCTGCTCCTGGCCCACGTGGACCTGGCGCGTCTCGAAGGACCAGTTCGGGGTGTCAGTCATCGTGCTTCCTCATATCCCGTGTGCTCGGTCTCGGTGCCCGACGGCACCGACGTCTCTCATCGGTGCGGGAGAAGGCTCTCCGCGCTTGCCGACGGACGGTGTCCGTCGACCTGGTCCTCACCCGGGGCACCCCACCGCGGTCTGGGAGGGTTGCCGGCCAGCGAGCCGGGGCTTCGCACTGGCACTCATGACCTTGCACTGCAGCATAGGTGACCCCTCTGCTGTATGCCGCCCACGTCCTCATCGTGGACAGCGGCCGTGGGGACGGGGAAGCACGAGCGACTATCGTGGGTCCGATTCCAGGGCTTCCCGGGAGCGAGGATGTACCTCTCGACCCTCTCGACGCGGGAGTCGTACGCCGAACAGAAAGCGTGATGCAGTAGTGAAGGTCCTGAGCGTGGTCGGAGCACGGCCGCAGTTCGTCAAACTCGCGCCGATCGCCGCCGAATTGGAGCGTCGCGGCGACGAGCACGTCATCGTCCACACCGGCCAGCACTACGACGTCAACATGAGCGACGTGTTCTTCAGCGACCTTGGCATTGCGGCTCCCGACGATCACCTGGCAGTCGGCTCGGACACCCATGGCCGGCAGACGGGCGCCATGCTGGCTGCCATGGACGAGGTGCTCGAGCGCCACCAGCCGGACTGGGTCCTGGTCTACGGAGACACGAACTCGACGATTGCGGGCGCACTGGCGGCGGTGAAGTCGCACATTCGCGTCGCGCACCTCGAGGCCGGCCTGCGGTCCTTCAACCGGCGCATGCCGGAAGAGCACAACCGAGTGATGACCGATCATGCTGCCGATCTCTGCCTGGCACCCACGGAGGTGGCCATGGCGCACCTTCGTGAGGAGGGCCTCAGTGATCGAAGTGTCCTGGTAGGGGACGTCATGACCGACGTGCTGTACCAAGTACGTGATCGCGTGGTCGGCGAGGAACCGGCCGTGCCGGCGCAACTGGCAAGCGAACCGTTCCGGGTCGCGACGCTCCATCGAGCGGAGAACACGGACGATCCGCATCGCTTGGCGGCAATCATCAAGGCCTTGGGTTCCCTGCCCGAACCGACGCTCCTACTGGCTCATCCCCGTCTACGTGCACGGGCAGCCGAGCAGGGGCTCGACCTCGCGGTCGGCTCACTCGTGGTCTCCGATCCGCTGGCCTACCCACAGCTGGTGTCGGCCGTGATGGCAAGTATCGGGGTCGTCACCGACTCGGGCGGCCTTCAGAAGGAGGCGTTCCTCCTGCGTGTGCCTTGCGTCACGGTACGGAGCGAGACGGAATGGACCGAGACTGTCGACCTCGGATGGAACGTTCTCGCAGAGGACCCGGCGCAGTTGCCCGAGGCGGTTCTTTCCCTCGACCCTCATGCGACGACGGCCGCTCCCTACGGCGACGGCCACGCCGCCCGTCGAGCGATCGAGGCCATCTTGGCGCACGGTGGGAGCCGTGCGTGCAGCAGATAGCATGCAGTCGTGACGAGCCCAGACTTCGATTTCTTCAGGATCTCCGAGGACCATGAGACCCTTCGCCAAGCGGTGCGGGCCGTGGCCGAGGACAAGATCGCCCCCTTCGCCGCCGCGGTGGATGAGGAGGCGCGCTATCCCCAGGAGGCCCAGGATGCCCTGGTTGCCTCGGACTTCTTCGCGCCGCACGTGCCCGCCGAGTATGGCGGGGTGGGTGCCGACGCGCTCGCCACCTGCATCGTCATCGAAGAGGTCGCGCGCGTCTGTGCCTCGAGTTCGCTCATCCCTGCTGTCAACAAGCTCGGATCCCTACCGCTGATCCTCGCCGGCAATGAAGACCTGAAACGACGCTACCTGTCGCCTTTGGCCGCTGGTATGGCCGGTTTCTCGTATGGCCTGTCGGAACGGGAGGCGGGCTCCGACACAGCCTCGATGAAGACCCGAGCGGTCCCCGATGGGGACGGCTGGGTCTTGACTGGGCAGAAGTCATGGATCACGAATGCCGGCGTTTCGGAGTACTACACAGTGCTGGCCGTGACAGACCCGGACGGCAAGCGAGGAAGTAACATCACTGCCTTCGTCGTGGAGAAGTCGGACTCCGGGTTCACCTTTGGTGAGAAGGAGCGCAAGCTCGGGATCAAGGGCAGTCCCACGCGCGAGTTGCACTTTGACCATGTCCGCATCCCTGGCGACCGCATCGTGGGCAAGGTCGGTGATGGACTGAAGATCGCCCTGCGGACTCTCGACCACACTCGTGTGACCATTGGCGCCCAAGCCGTGGGACTCGCCCAGGGAGCACTCGACGCGGCTCTCTCCTATGTCAAACAGCGCCAGCAGTTCGGCAAGCGCATCGCGGACTTTCAGGGCATTCAGTTCATGTTGGCCGATATGGCGATGGAGCTAGAGGCGGCCCGACAGATGGTCTATGTCGCGGCGGCGAAGTCGGAGCGGGAGGACAAAGACTTGGCCTTTTTTGGTGCCGCGGCCAAATGCTATGCGTCCGACGTCGCGATGAAGGTCACGACGGATGCGGTACAGCTGCTGGGCGGGGCCGGCTACACGCGTGACTTCCCACTGGAACGCATGCTGCGTGACGCGAAGATCACCCAGATCTACGAGGGGACCAATCAGATTCAGCGCATCGTCGTGGCGCGCCAGCTGCTCAAGTGAGCGGCACCACATCCGTGGGCAACCTCGAGTCACTGGATGGCTGGGCTCCTTCGCAGCCTCCGACAGTGAGCGTTATCCTCCCCATCCTCAACGAGGAGCGGCATCTGGCAGACGCGGTGGCGATGGTATTGGGCCAGGACTATCCGGGCTCACTGGAGATCGTTCTCGCGCTCGGGCCTTCGCGGGACGCCACCGACGAGGTTGCGGCCAGCCTCATGGCTTCCGATTCCCGGGTCAGGTGTGTCTCGAACCCGAGCGGGCGCACGCCAGACGCTCTCAACGCCGCCATCGCCGCCTCCACTGGTGACGTCATCGTCCGCGTCGACGGTCACTCGGAGATCCCGCCGTATTACGTGTCGACCGCAGTCACCGAACTGATTCGCGTTGGCGCCGACAACGTGGGTGGGATCATGGACGCCCAAGGCACCAATGACTTCGAGCGGGCAGTCGCGTGCGCCATGCGAAGCAAGGTCGGTGTCGGCAACTCTGCTTTTCACGTCGGTGGGTCCGCGGGGGAGGCGGAGACTGTGTACCTCGGTGTATTTCGACGAGCTGCACTTGAGCGCGTGGGCGGCTACGACACGCACTTCGCCCGGGCACAGGACTGGGAGATGAACCACCGCATTCGCGAGTCAGGCGGCAGGGTGTGGTTCACGCCGGATCTCAAGGTCACCTACCGCCCGCGCGGGACCGTGCGCGCCCTCGCGAGGCAGTACTTCCACTACGGCCGCTGGCGTCGGATCGTCGCGCGCTACCACGATGGCACCATCAATGCTCGCTACCTGGCGCCCCCCACCATGGTGGTCGCGACGACGACGGCGACTCTGATTGGTTTCGCATGGCCAGCGGCATGGCTGGTCCCGCTCGCTTACGCCGGCGCCGTCCTCTGTGGCGGACTCGCCATCAGCCGCGGGGAGACGGCCAGAACGCGAGCCTTGACACCCCTCGTCCTCGGGATCATGCACTGGTCGTGGGGGCTCGGGTTTCTCACCAGTCCGCGAGGCTTGGCACGATGAGTGGTCGGTCCGTGCTCATGCTTGTATGGACCTCCGTGGCCACCGACACTCGTGTGCTCCGCGAGGCGGAGGCACTGGCCAAGGCGGGCAGCCGGGTGCACATCATCGGGCGCGCGGTCCCCGAGAGCTTCAGGCCACCTGATGGAATCACGATCGGTAGTGCCGGGAGACCACCTCTGTCGGCGGGGCGCACCCGTCGCCGGACCCGACCGGAGCGAGTCGCTCGATGGGTGTTGCTCTCGTCGCACGTCGCGCGCCGGATGAAGGAGTGGCAGACCGCGGCCGAGCAGCTCGCCCTCGAGTGGGCGCACCAGCACGGAGTCCCGGATGTCGTTCATGCCCATGACTTCAGCGCGCTGCCACCGGGGCACCGGCTGGCCAGTCAGTGGTCGGTGCCGCTTGTGTATGACACGCACGAGTATTGGGTCGGGCGTCCGGTGGAGGGCCTTCGTGACCCCCTGAGACAGCGTCGCGAACGGCTCCTGGAGGGGGAACTCGGGCGCGACGCAGCGGCTGTCATCACTGTCGGGGAAGGTGTGGCCAGAGCGCTGCGCCAAGACCATCCGTGCTGGCCCCCCATCACGGTCGTGCGCAACACCTTCCCTTCGCGTGCTGCCCCGCCCTCGCCCGCTGCCGCCCCAGGCGGCCTGGTGTATGCGGGCCGGCTGGCGGCGTTCAGGGAACTGGAGGTGGTGGCGCAGGCCAGTCTTGCGCTCGATCTGCCGATCACACTGGTGGGGCCGGCGGACGACTCGTGGCTTGCTGGCTTCGATCCAGGCCGGGCGGTCGTGCTGCCGAGCGAGCCACTGCGCGCAGTCGATGAGCGACTGCGGAGGGCGGGGGTCGCCTTGGTCACACACTCCGATCGGTGGCCCAACCACCGGCTCGCGCTCCCGAACAAGCTCTTTCACGCAGTCAGCCTGGGCATCCCGGTCATCGCGACGGACGTCGGTGAACTTGGCGCAATGGTGCGGGAACACGGGCTCGGAACGGTCTACCGACCTGGTGACCCGGATGACATGGCGCGCGCCGTGCACGATCTCGTCACGGACTACCCGATGCACCAGGCTTCGGTCGCACGTGCACGTCCGATGCTCTCCTGGGAACAGGACTCGCAGGCGCTCCGGCGCCTCTACCAAGGTCTGGCGGACGCGGACTGAGTCTCCGAGGTGTCGACTACACTCGGCCCGTCGTCGCGACCCGGCGATACGTTGGAAAGGCAGAAACATGAGCTCCGAAAGCCCGGTGGCCCTTGGCGGCTCCCGCCAGGACTTCACCCCCCCGGTGCACATCTACGAGCCGCACAGGGCCGGCATCCCGAACCTCGGGCCCTACATCAGGGAACTCTGGCGGCGACGCGAGTTCGCGAGTGAGAGTTCGAAAGCGGCGCTGCGCTCGGAGAACACCCTCACGGTCTTCGGCCAGGTATGGATGGTCCTCAATCCATTGCTCCTGGCGGGGGTCTACTACCTCCTCGTGTCTGTGCTTTCGGGCAAACCACAGGGATGGGGATACTTCTCGCACCTGACCGGGGGCCTCTTCGCCTTCTACTTCGTCTCCAACTCGATGATGTCGGGCGCCCAGTCGATCGTGGGCGGTGGAAAGCTCCTGCTCAATACATCGTTTCCCCGGCTCCTCATGCCGTTCGCCGCGGTCCGGACCGCCTTTTTCCGGTTCCTGCCGACGGTGCCCGTCTATCTCCTCTTCCACGTGCTTGCCGGCAACCCCTGGAACTTGGGGACGCTCAGTGCGCTCGCTTTCCTGTTCCTGCTCGTGATCTTCAGCCTGGGTATTGCGGCCTTCTTCGCCACGATCCAGGTCTACTTCCGCGACGCCACGAGCTTTCTGCCCTACCTGAACCGCATCTGGCTCTATGTGTCGCCTGTCCTGATCACCATCGACAAGATGCCGAAGGAACTGCGCAGTCTTGGAGAGATCAACCCCCTCTTCTCCCTGCTGGGTGGCTACACCGAGGCCCTCGTCAGCGGGACAGTGCCGAGCCTCCGACTGTGGCTCTTCGCCAGTGGGTGGTCCGTCGCAGCACTCGTCATCGGCTCGTTGTTCTTCATCTCGAGGGAGCGTGATTTCGCTGTCCGCATTTTCTGAGAGCCCACCAGCCGTCAAGGTGCAGAATCTCTCGATCACCTACCGGACGACGATGGAGCGCGTCCCAACCTTCAAGAACGCTCTTGTCCGCTTCGGACGGGGCGAGCGAGCCGTTCGAGAGATCCACGCGGTCGACGATGTGTCCTTCGAGGTGGGCGAGGGCACCTCGCTGGGAATCATCGGCAACAATGGTGCCGGCAAATCCACCCTCATGCGCGCACTCGCAGGGATTCTGCCGCCGACGAAGGGCCGCATCGAGGTACGTGGCCGTATCACCCCGCTGCTGGCGCTCGGGGTCGGGTTCAACAACAACCTCAGCGGCCGGGAAAACATCATCCTGGGTGGCCTCGCCAGCGGACTGTCCCGCAAAGAGGTCGAAGCGCGAACGGACCTGGTGACGGAGTTCGCGGGGCTTGAGGAGTTCATCGATGCGCCCATGCGTACCTATTCGTCCGGCATGTACAGCCGACTCGCCTTCTCTGTGGCCGTCAACATGAATCCCGACATCCTCATGATCGACGAGGCGCTGTCCGCGGGCGACGCGACATTCAAGACCAAGGCTGCCGAGAAGATGGATGAACTCCGGCGCCAGGCCCGCGCCATGTTCTTGGTGAGTCACTCGCTCGGCTCGATCAAAGAACTGTGCAACGAGTGCATCTGGCTTCACAAGGGGCGACTGATGATGCACGGGGAGCCAGAGGAAGTCATCGAGGCGTATCAGAAATTCGTCAACGTGGGTCCCTCAGCCATGACGCTCGACGACCTGTGAACAAATCCGGTCGAAGCTGAGGGTGCGCCGTGGTGGACATCAGCATCGTCACGAGTGGCCACGACGTCAGCGATGCGCGGATCCACCGGATCTGTGCGGCTCTGCTCGACGAAGGGCTTCGCGTCGAGGTGTGGGGTCTCGGATCGAAGGACAGTGGCCCCCCGGACGTCGTGACACGGACAACCCGAAGGCCAGGGATCGGCGCACGCGCCCTCGTGGCCATTCGGTTGGCCATGCGGGCTCGTGGACGTGTTCTCCTGGCCCTCGATCCAGACTCCTTTCTTGCAGCGTTCGTTATCTCACGCATACGGCGGACTGCCGTCGTGGCAGACGTCCACGAGGACTACGCGGCGCTACTGGGGGACAGGGCCTGGGCCGTGGGGTGGCGGGGGCGCCTCGGACAACGACTCGCACGACTCGCCACTGCGGTCACCCGGCGTGCGGATCTTGTCGTCGTCGCCGATGAGCATGTCCCGCCACGGGAGGCTCGGAGCCGGATCGTGCTGCGCAACCTGCCACTCCTCGAGCTGCTGCCTGCGCCCACCGCTGTCTCCCGGCCGTTCCGTGCGGTGTACGTCGGAGACGTCAGGGGCTCGCGCGGACTGTGGACCATGTTGGACGCGATCGAGAGGACGGATGGCTGGGAGCTGGATGTCGTGGGGCCGGTTTCACCAGTCGATGCGGCACGCCTGCAGGAACGACTGGGCCAGGGCACGCTCGCCCGCCGAGTCCGTTTCCACGGCCGCCACGAGCCGCGTCAGTCGTGGGCCCTCGTTGCCGGCGCCGCGTGCGGTCTGGTGCTGCTCGACGACACCAGGGCCTTTCGCGACGCGCTCCCGACCAAGCTGTACGAATATGTCGCCTCGGGGCTTCCCGTCGTGGTCACGGACCTTCCACGACAGCGCGCCTTCGTGGAACGCTACGGCATCGGGGAGGTCATCCCCTCGGGACCGGAGGCGGCGCCTGCGACCGCTCGTGTGCTCCTGGATTGGGCCGCGCACCCCGAGCGCCTCGCTGAGTTGGCGGCACGGACGGCGGTGTTCCGTGCCGAAGCGGATGCTTGGGCCGAGGACTACCGAAGCATGGCCCGATCCGTGGCGCGCCTCGCCGCTGCGAGGGGAGCCGACTCAGACACGCAGTGATGCCGCGAGAGCTTCGATTCGTGGGGACAGTTGGTGGCCCCGCTCGAACGACCGACCGAACCGGGCGGCCGCACGTCGGACATCCGCCTTTGACTCCAAGGCTGCACGGCCCGCGGCCTGGAGCGCCTGTGCCACCGCTTCGGCCTCGAGCGTGTTCGTGGGGAACCACAGCGGATAGCCTCGCATGACGTCACTCGCAGCGTTATCCGGCGCATGGACGGACACGATCGGAAGGCCGCTCGCCAGATATTCGTAAACCTTGCCTGATGTGACATAACGCCCAGATCCCAAGATGAGGAGTAGGGCATCGAAGCGCTCATACGTCGCACGAACGTCGGCCCTCCGTAGCGGTCCCATGTAGGTGACCCCATCCTGGGTATGGCGGCTGAAGACGCGCTCGATGCCGGGGTCGGACAGCGAGTGGAAGCCGAGATAGCCCCAGAACTCTGCGGTCGCGTCACGCAGCGCTGCCGATTGCTGGCGGGCAAGTGACCAGGCCTCTGCGAACCGCTCCAGCGGAACCTTGCGACTCACGGTGCCGACGTACCCGAACCTCAGGGGCTCCGTGGACGAGTTGTCGATACGAGGGATCGGCGCGAGTTCAGGGTCGAATCCGTTGGCCACGACGTGCATCCGTGCAGCCGCCTCTGGGTAGCGCGCGGCGTGCCAGGCTCGTATCGGCTCGTTGACGAACCACACCTCATGCGCATGCTTCACGAATTCGGCCTCCGCCCGTGCCTGACGGGACCGGTCGGCATGCACCTGCTCTCCCGTGAAGACGTCCAGCAGCCACGCGTCGCGATAGTCGAGGACGTAGGGCACCGCGTGACGGCGGTGCAGGACTCTGGCGGCTGTGAAGTCAACGTGAGGGTTAGCAGTGGCCACCACGAGGTCGACCGGTCGTCGAGCATGGACATCGAGGGCAGATCCTTCGAGCTGTCGGCGCCACGGCCCGTAGACAGGCTCCGGGAAGGGGACCTGGTCGAGAAGCACTCTGGCGTGCCACCACAAGCGTGGAGCGAGCCGACGAGCCATGCTCCATTCCGTGCGGTCCTCCACCGGGTAGGGCCACGAGAAGGGCACCCGCACGACCTCGGCCCTGGGGTGGATGAGCTCCTCCAGGGACTCGTCCACACCGGTGTGGCGTACGAAGGTGTCGCGGTCGGCGGTGAGTACCGTGACGTCGAACCCTGCTGAGGCGAACGCGTTGGCCGTTGCCAGTGCCCGGTAGACACCTCCGGTGCGCCCGGGGGGGAAGCCCCATGCGACGTAGAGGACATGCAGCGGGCGAGCGGGCACCGGCATGGAGCTCCTTCGGACGGGTCTGGCCGGGTGATGGGGTCTGCAGGACACCGCGGCGGCGCCACTATTCCAGATCGCCCCCCTCGATGCGAGGATCCGGGCGTTCGGATGTAAGGATGAGCGCGCCCGTCGATGAAAGGAAGACCGCGTGGCAACGAAAGTCCAGCCGAGCGCCGACGTCTCGAAGGAAGCAGTGTTGGGGGACGGTACGTCCGTCTGGCACCTCGCTCAGGTGCGTGAGGGTGCAGTCCTGGGGAAGAACTGCATCGTGGGGCGCGGCGCCTATGTGGGCACCGGCGTGCAGATGGGAGACAACTGCAAGCTGCAGAACTACGCCTTGGTATACGAGCCGGCCATCCTCGGTGACGGCGTCTTCGTCGGACCGGCCGTCGTCTTCACCAACGACCACTTCCCGCGCTCCGTGGATCCTGACGGCCGGCTCAAGCGGGGGGACGACTGGGAGGCCGTCGGTGTGACCGTGAAGGACGGGGCCTCAATCGGGGCGCGGGCTGTCTGCGTGGCGCCTGTCACCATCGGCCGGTGGGCCCTTGTGGCGGCAGGGTCGGTGGTGACCAAGGACGTCGCGGACTTCGCCCTCGTCGCTGGTGCTCCCGCTCGTCGGATAAAGTGGGTTGGCCGTGCGGGCGTTCCACTGGTGCAGTCTGAGGACCACATCTGGACATGCCCGCAGACTGGCGAGAAGTACATCGAACACCAGGACGTCCTGACGGAGGCACCCCAGCAATGAGCGACTTCATCCCACCCGCCAAGCCCATCATCGGGGACGAGGAGCGGGAGGCAGTCGATCGCGTGCTCCGCAGCGGCATGCTCGCCCAAGGACCGGAGGTCAAGGCGTTCGAGCAGGAGTTCGCTGACCACTTCAAGCTCGGCCGTGCCTGCGTAGCGGTCAACTCCGGCACGTCCGGGCAGCACCTCGGTCTCCTTGCGAGCGGTGTGAAGGCAGGGGATGAGGTGATCGTCCCCTCATTCACCTTCGCGGCGACGGCCAACTCGGTCGCCCTGACCGGGGCCGCGCCCGTCTTCGCGGACATCGACGCCGATGACTTCGGCCTCTCGCCTGAGTCGGTCGAGGCCGCGATCACCGAGCGAACCGTCGGCATCATGCCGGTTCACCTCTACGGTCACCCTGCAAAGGTGGACCGTCTCCTGGAAATCGCAGCAAGACATGATCTCCAGGTCTTCGAGGATGCTGCTCAGGCGCACGGGGCATCGCTCAACGGCCAGCCCGTCGGTGCCTTCGGGTCCTTCGCCATGTTCTCGCTCTACCCGACGAAGAACATGACGTCCGGCGAAGGCGGCATGGTCTCTGTCGCCAATGCCGAGGTTGAGCGCCTCGTCCGGCTCTACCGCAACCAGGGCATGGAGAAGCAGTACCACAATGAGGTTGTCGGACTAAACAACCGGATGACGGACATCCACGCTGCGATCGGGCGCGTGCAACTGACCAAGGTCGATGCGTGGACGAAGCGTCGTCAGGAAAATGCCGCATTCCTCGACGCCAACCTGACGGGTGTAACGACACCCCCCGTCCGGGAGGGCGCTGTACACGTGTACCACCAGTACACGGTCCGCGTGCCGGAGGACCGCGACGGCTTCGCACAGGCACTGCGCGACGAGTACAACATCGGCTCCGGCATGTTCTACCCCGTCCCGAATCACCGCCTGAAGCCCTTCGTCAGCGCCTCACACCCGGAGCTCCCGGAGACCGAACGGGCGGCCAGGGAGTGCCTCTCGCTCCCGGTCCATCCGTCCCTGTCGCAGGACGACCTCGAACGGATCGTCACGGCGGTCAATGCGCTCGCCGAGGCGGGTGCCTGATGGCGAACCTCCGTGCTGGTTTGATCGGACTGGGCATGATGGGCCGTCACCATGCCCGCGTGCTCGGCTCCCTTGAGGGTGTTGACCTCGTGGCGGTGGCGGACCCCGGGGGTGACGTGCACCAGGTGGCTGGCGGTCGTCCGGTCTACGAGAGCATCGAGCAACTGATCGAGCACGGCATCGACTACTGCATGGTGGCGGTGCCAACGATCCACCACGAACCCATCGGGCTCGCTCTCGCAGAGGCGGGTGTCCACGCCATGATTGAGAAGCCGTTGGCTCAGGACACCGCCTCCGCCGAGCGCCTCGCCAAGGCCTTCGACGACCGCGGGTTGATCGGTGCCACGGGCCACATCGAGCGTTACAACCCTGCTCTGCAGCAGGCCCGCGCCCGGCTGGAGGCTGGTGAACTGGGTGATGTCTACCAGGTGGCGACGCGACGACAGGGACCCTTCCCGGCACGGATCGCGGATGTCGGTGTCGTGAAGGACCTAGGCACACACGACATCGACCTGACGGCTTGGGTGACCCAACAGAACTACACTTCGGTGTCCGCTCGTACCGCGCACAAGTCTGGACGGCAGTATGAAGACCTGGTCGCCGTAGTCGGTCAATTGACGAATGGGACGGTCACGAGCCACCTCGTCAACTGGCTGTCGCCTCTCAAGGAGCGCATCACCATCATCACGGGCGAACGCGGCACGCTCATCGCAGACACCCTCACGGCAGACCTGACATACTACGCGAACGGCAACGTCGCGACGACCTGGGCTGGCATCGCCCAGTTCCGCGGGGTCACGGAGGGTGACGTCATCCGATATGCGATCGCGAAACCGGAGCCCCTCAGGGTCGAGCACGAGAACTTCAGGGACGCCGTACTCGGCAAGGACGCTGACATCGTGACCATGGAGCAGGGCTCAGGTACCGTCCGGGTAGCTGAGGCCTGCCTCGAGTCCGCCCGGTCCAGCACGACGATCGTGCTGGCCCCGTCGTCGTGACTGTCCCGCCCGTGCAGCGCGCTCCGCGGGTTGTCCTCTTCAGGCCCATGCCGCTTGATCGCGACACCCGGGCCAAGAAGTTCGCGGCCACGCTCGCCCGGGGAGGATACGACGTTGTCGTTCTCTCACCTGTGACGACAGGTTCTGATCTGAGCGAGCAGACGATGGGGGCGGTTCGAGTCGTGCCGGTGGCCGTCGGGACGCGCCACCGTGACACATCGAACCGAAGGGCCCTTGTCCTCCGGCAGACAAGAATCCCTGTGGTCACGCGCGAGGAGCCCGAGTCCTATCTCACTCGCCTGGCTGAGCGGCAGCAGACCCTCCGACGGAGCAAGTCACGAGCGGCTCGATTGCACAGGGGAATCGCACCGACCGCTGAAGGTGTTGTGTTCGGCGCGAAGTGGGCGATCACCCAGATTCACAGGGCTGCGGTCATGGCGGAGATCATGGGCATGAGGTCGCGATGGCGGACCCAGGACAAGCTGGACAAGGTTGTCGTCCGGTCGTGGCGACGGTTTGACCAGCGGCGACGGGAAACTACGCTGTTCGCAACGGCCCATGGGGTGCTCCCCGAGATCCGCGACTACGCCGAAGCTTTCGCTCCCGTGCTCGACCGGTTGCAGCCGGACGTCATCCACGCCCACCATCCCTTCGTCCTGCGCACCGCTGTCCGTGCCGCGCGGCGTCGCCGCGCGGCGGGCCATCCTTGCTGCGTCGTGTACGACGCGCGTGAAAACTTCGCCGGTATTCCGGAGGGGGAGCAGGGTAGTCCTCGTCGCCACGCCATGGTGGTCCGGCAGGAGGCCGACATGATCCGCCATGTGGACCGGGTCATCACTGTCTCGGATCCGATCGCGGATGAGCTGCAGGCTCGCTTTGGCCTCACGCGCCGCCCCGCCGTCGTGCTCAACGTCCCCATCTCGGCGGCGCGGTCTGCCCGCCGCACCATTAGGGACGTGGTTGGGGTCGATTCGGCGATCCCACTGCTGGTATACAGCGGAGGAATCAGCCGGGCCCGTGGGCTCGAGACCCTCGTCGATGCCATGGGACTGCTGCCTGACATGCACCTCGCCCTCGTCGCGGTACCTCACCCACATCCCTCGATACCGGGGCTGCTCGAAAGGGCGGCGGCGTTGGGCGCAGAAGCCCGGGTACACGTCACCGGACCGGTGGCCCAAGGCGACATTGCGACCTTCCTCAGCGGCGCCGACATCGCGGTGCATCCGTTGCCCGGAGGCTCGCCGAACCACGATCAGGCGCTTCCGAACAAGCTGTTCGAGTACCTGCACGCGGGCCTGCCTTTGGTGGTCTCGGATGCCCGTATGATGGCGGATTTCGTTATGACAGAGCATGTCGGGCAGGTCTTTGCCACCGGTGATGCCGCTGCGCTCGCCTCGGCGGTCCAGCGAGTCCGGGAGGAACCCCCGTCTCCCGAGACCATCGCGGAGGTGGCGCACCGTTGTTCCTGGCAGGGCCAGGAGGCGCTGTTGTTGGCGCTCTACGACGGACTGACCGGCTTCAGCTCGAAGTTGGATTCCGAGGCATCGATCGACGTCACCGTGGAAGACGCCAGAAGTGGAGCGAGCGCGTGAAGATTCTGACGATCGTCGGTGCGCGGCCAGAGTTCATCCAGGTGGCGCCGCTCGCCTGGGCCCTGGCTGACGGCGAGGACCAGCATGTCATCGTGCACACCGGCCAGCACTACGACCGACTCATGTCGGACGTCTTCTTCGAGGACCTCCATGTGCCAGAGCCGGACATCTTCCTGGGCGTGGGCTCGGGGTCCCACGGCATCCAGACGGGAGCAATTCTCGCGGCTCTTGATCCGGTGCTCGAGGAGGAGAAGCCTGATGTCGTCGTGGTCTTCGGAGACACGAACTCCACGCTCGCCGGCGCCTTGGCTGCAGTGAAGATGCACATCCCCGTGGCGCACATCGAGGCGGGGCTCCGCTCCTTCAACCGTCGCATGCCCGAGGAGGTCAACCGAATCCTCACAGATCACGCCTCGACCGTCCTCTATGCACCAACCGACATAGCGATGAGCCAACTCGCCCGGGAAGGGCTTGGCGAACGCGCTGTGAAGGTGGGGGACATCAAGACCGAAATCACCTTCGCCGTGCGGGACCAGGTGGCGAACCAGAGCGTCGAACTGCCGAGACAGATCGACGCCGACGGACCCTACTATGTCGCCACGATTCATCGTGCCGAGAACACCGACGACCAGGAACGTCTGGCCGGAACCATCGAGGCCTTGGCTGCGGCGCCCCACCCGGTCGCGCTCCTCGCCCACCCCCGCCTCAGAGACCGGGCCGAACGGGCAGGTCTGCGACTCGACCAGGGCGCGATCGTCGTCTGTGAGCCGCTGACCTATCCGGCAATGATCCGTGCCGTTGTCGGGAGTGTCGGGGTCATCACGGACAGCGGGGGCCTCCAGAAGGAGGCCTTCTTGTTGCGCCGGCCCTGCATTACCGTGCGCACGGAAACAGAGTGGGTCGAGACGGTCGAGCTCGGATGGAACATACTGTGCACGACGCCGGACCAGCTCGCTGCGGCCCTGCGCATGCCGGCGCCGCCGACGACCGACGCAGCACCTTATGGCACGGGCGATACCGCGGCCAGGATCGTCTCCGACCTCAGGAAGAGGGCCTTGTCGTGAGCGACCAGCACCCGCACGAGGCGCTACCCGCACTGCTGGCCCAGGACGAGGTGGTCTCCTACTGGGACCGACGGCATGAGTCCTTGGATGAGTTCCTCTCCGGCGGTGACGTCAGTTTCGGTTACCACGCCAACGAGGCGTTCTACGCGACTCGGCTCGGGCGGCTGCTCGACATCCTGCAGCCGACGAGTGTTCCGCTCGCACCGGACCGTGTTCTCGACGCGGGCTGCGGCAAGGGTTGGTTCACTCGCGCGCTGGCGCGATGCGGCTACCGCGTGGACGGCATCGACTCAAGCCCGCACGCGATTGCCGAGGCAGCGCGAGAGGCGGTCGGCCTCGACACCTATGAGGTTGCCACCCTGCATGAGTGGGCCCCGCCCCACCTTTATGACGCGGTCGTGGCGATCGACGTCCTGTTTCACGTCACCCAGGACGACGTGTGGCTCGCCAGCGTGCACAACCTGGCAGCCCTGACACGGTTGGACGGACTCCTGGTCATTGCCGACCATGACCACCCGGGCGCGCATGTCTGGGGGCAGTACCAGATCACCCGGGGCTCCGGGCTGTACCGGGAGCAGTTGGAGCCGCTCGGCTTCGAGTACCGCGGTTTCTCGCCCTACCGCTTCAGAGGAAACAAGGGCGGATTCCACACTTTCGAGAGGACGAGCTAGTGCTGCTTCCAGAGTTGATCGAACGGCATGGGCGCGTTGGCGGCGCGCTCTTCGCCGTCTCCGACGACGACTTCGCCGGCTTCACCCGATATGGCGCTCAGATGCTGGCGAACCAGTCGGTCGGTCCCATGGATCTCGTCCTCCTCGATGCGGCGATGACGACCGGCGACCCCTGGGACCGACTGGAAGGCCTGAGCGACGGCTCCCGCGTGCTCGTCGTGCTCATGGGGGAGCCGGCCGATGTCCCGCAGGGCAAGGTGGTGCAGGCCCTTTCGAGGTGCGAGCTCGACCTGGTCGAGGTGACGGCTCTGGAGGAGGTCTACAAGCGCCACGTAGCCGTGGTGGGCGAGCGAGGGGCGCCGCGGCCGGAACCCCAACACGCCCGGCGCGTCACCTGGGAGTGGGCGCTGGGTCGCCTCATTGCCCATGCCGAGTACGAGCGCCGACTCGCCCAGGACGCGGAGGGGAGGCAACGAGAGACTCAGCTGCGACGTGAGCTCATGGACGCGCTCGCCATGGAGACCCGCCTGCAGGAACTCACGACGCGGCTGACGGAGCTGGAGGCGACCCTCGAGGAGAGCCGTCGTGCGCTGCGGGAGTTGCGCAACGCTCCCGCCCGACGTTTGGGCGACGCTGTGCTGGCCATGCGCCACCAGCCACTGCAAGGCGCCAAAGGCGTGTACGACGAGGTGATGGCATCGCGCCGTAGACGGAAGCGCGCCGGCGCCGCCCAGACGAGAAAGGAACGCAATTGAAGATCACAGTCGTAGCCCTGGGAAAGATCGGACTGCCGCTGGCCGTCCAGTTCGCCGACAGCGGGCATGAGGTCATCGGAGCAGACGTCAACCCCTCGGTGGTCGATCTTGTCAACCAGGGCCTCGAGCCCTTCCCCGGGGAGCACCAACTGGCTGAGAAGCTGTCTGCTGCGGTGAGGGATGGACGGCTGCGTGCAACCACGCAAACGGCCTCTGCGGTGGCGCAGTCCGAGGCCGTTGTCGTCGTCGTGCCCTTGTTCGTCGATGAGAGCGGGGTGCCTGAGTTCGGCTGGATGGACTCGGCAGCCGAGGACATCGGTCGCGGTCTGCAGCCTGGCACCCTCGTCTCATTCGAGACGACGCTACCGGTCGGTACGACGCGCAACCGGTGGAAGCCAATGCTCGAGAAGGTGTCGGGTCTGCGCGAGGGGAGCGACTTCCACCTCGTGTTCTCACCCGAGCGAGTGTTGACAGGACGAGTGTTCGCGGACCTTCGCAAGTACCCCAAGTTGGTGGGCGGGTTGACACCTGCGGGTGCGGAACGAGCCACCGAGTTCTACAACGCGGTTCTGCAGTTTGACGAGCGTCCGGATCTCGATCGCCCCAACGGTGTCTGGGACCTCGGGTCTGCAGAGGCAGCAGAGATGGCCAAGCTGGCCGAGACGACGTATCGCGACGTCAACATCGCTCTGGCGAACCAGTTCGCCAGATTCGCAGCCGAGAACGGCATCGACGTGTTCCAGGTCATCGCCGCGAGCAACTCCCAGCCGTATAGCCACATTCACCGGCCGGGAATCGCTGTCGGTGGGCACTGCATTCCGATCTACCCGCGGCTCTATCTGTGGGGCGACCCGGAGGCCACCGTCGTCAGTACCGCTCGCAGTGCCAATGCCGGGATGCCCAGCTATGTGGTTGATCTGGCGAGCAAGCTGAATAGCGGTCTTGAGGGCGTCAAGGTGGCTGTGCTCGGAGCCAGTTATCGGGGCGGGGTCAAGGAAACGGCCTTCTCAGGCGTCTTTCCGACCGTAGAGGCGCTGCGCCAGGCCGGAGCGGAGGTCGTCGTTGAAGACCCGCTCTACAGTGACGACGAGCTCGTCGCCATGGGCTTCAAGCCATACCACGTGGGAGAGGCGGTCGACGTGGTTGTGGTCCAGGCCGACCACCGGGAGTATGCCAACCTCAGCGCGGCGTCGTTCCCCGGGGTTCGCACGGTGGTTGATGGCAGACGTGTGCTCGATCCCGCCGCCTTCGACTCGGTTCGGTTCGGTTCCGTCGGAGTCGGCTGAGTGATGCCCGAAGCTCGCGCGGCCGCGCAACTCGCCGTCTGCACTCCGTGGTATCCCACCGCCTACAACCGGGTGGGGGGGAATTTCGTGGCTGACTGGACGGCTCTCGGCGCGCGGCTCATGGAGCGTGTCCTGGTCGTCCACGCCGAGGAGTGGCCGGGTGGGACGGAGGCGAACGTCCAGAAATGGGCTGCCGACACCGACAAGGTCTTCAACATGGTCGCCCAGCGGCGCGGTTTTGACGTCGCCGGGCAGTGGGGCTGGATTACCCGTGTGCCCACTGTGATCACGAGCGGCTGGGACGTGCCGCAGCGGGCGCTTGCAGCGGTCGAGGCGACCGTGAAGTATGCGCCCCATCTCGCTGACAGCCCCGTCGTGCACGGCCACGTGGGCTACCTCGGCGGCCTGATGGGCGCGCGCGCCAAAAATGCGGATGCCCGCCTCATCGTGACGGAACACTCGACCGGCCTCGGGGACCTGCTGGCAACACCACGTGGACGTGAGCTGTATGACGAAGTGCTGACAGCGGCGCACCGCCTGACCTGCGTGAGCGCGTCGGTCCGCGACCAGGTCGTAGAGGTGTTCCCACATCACGCCCAAACCGTCGTGGTGGTGCCGAACCCGGTCGACTTCGAGGGTGCACCACGTCGCTCAGGTCCTCCGGAGTCTCTCGATCGCTGGGTGTTCGGCGGCGGCCTGATCGAGCGCAAGGGTGTGATGCGCCTGGTCGAGGCGTTCTGTCGTTTCGCCGGGAGTAGACCGGCGAGCACGCTCGATCTCTACGGCAGCGGGCCGCTCGAGGCTGACGCTCGTGAGCGCCTGACGCAGGCGGGCGTCGCCTCTCGGGTCACCTTCCACGGAAACGTGGCGCACAGCGAGTTCCTCCGAGCACTTCCCCACTACGACGTGCTCGTCGCCCCGAGCACGAAGGAGACTTTCCACTTGGTCGTCCCGGAAGCGGTCGCGGCGGGTTTGCCTGTGGTCGCAACTCGCTCCGGGGGGCCAGAGGAGGCACTGGCCGGCGTGGCCGACCGGGTCTCTCGCTTCATCGAGGTGAATGAAGATCCGGACGAACTGGTCCAAGCGGTTCTCGAGCTGGAGTCCGACCTGCCCGACCTGGACCTCGAGTCGGGGCGCGCCGAGCTCGACTCTCGGTACGGCCTTGGCGCCATCACCCAAATGCTGTCGTCGTTGTACGGCTCGGCCGAGACCGCCTCCTCGAATGACGGGGGAGAGGTGAGAAGCGGTACTGCTCCCGCTGCATCAGACCTCCCTCGTGACGCACCGACCGGGTCGTCGCTGTCTGCCGGCCGTGGAGAGGTAGTGCTCCTTTCCGCTTCGGGTTGGAGGGGCTACGCGATCCGGGCGGAGGGAGAGGCCGCACAGGCTGCCGGCGTCCCTGTCTCGGTCGTGACCGGCGATGGGGGCGTGCCGCACCTGGTTCCAATGGCCGCGGTCGTGGAGCCGGCGGCCTTCATGGCGTCCCTCGAAGGAGAGCAGAAGCGTCAGGCTGTAAGGGATCCAGTGACAAGGTCGTCATCCACCACCTCTGCCGTTCGGGGACGGAGTGGCCGCCGTTTCAACGTATTGCCGCGGCTCCGGTCAGCACGGAACAAGTCGAGAGTTCAGTCGGAGACCGGCCCTGCTGCGCCCATGACCGCTCCAATCCTTGACGCCGGATCCAGCGCTGCCGAGCCGAGCGTGCATATCTTGACGCACATCTCCGGATCCGCTTGGGCTGCTGCCCTGCTCCAGTCTCGCCCCGGGTCGAAGGTGGTCACCGAGCTGGATCGGCCGAGCCTGGGGCTTCCCCCGGTCGACGCCCCCTGAGGCCGACGTGGAGAGGAGACAGGAGGTCGTCGTCATGCTCGTGACGAATGACGTCGCGACGGACGCACGGGTGCGCAAGTCGGCTCTTGCCGTCGCTGCGACTGGGGCTGACGTGACCGTGATCGGCCTGGCGAGCGATGGGCGCCGCTCTGACGTCAGCATGGGACCGGTCCGGATAACCCGGGTGCCGGTGGAGTTCGTCCTGAGAGACGATGCGCGAGCACGCCTCGAGGCGCGCCGTCGACGGGGTCTCCTCGGCCTTCGGCCGCTCAGCACGGAGCGTGAGACGGTGCTGAGGTTTCGGGACGTGGCACGTCTCAGGGACCTCGACCCCGCTGCAGCCCCCGGCCGGATTGACTCTGCTCGACAACAGGCCCGGCGCGCACGACGCCTGGTAGGACGCCTTGGTGCCCTCGGGGCACGCGCGCTCTGGGGCGGACTGGAGCGCACGACCGGAAGGATCCCCATTGGTGCTCGGTGGCGCCGAGTGCTCCCAGAGGTCGACGACATCGAGCTGGCCTACGGGCCGGTCATCGATGCCCTGCAGCCGGACGTGATCCACGCCCATGATGTCCAGACCTTGCCGATCGCGGCGCGCGCTGCAATGCGGGCCCGAGCCCGAGGTCTTTCGCTGCTATGGATCTATGATGCCCACGAGTGGGTCGTTGGACTTTCCCGCTACCCAGGGCGCTCGGCACGCAAGATCGCAGCGTGGGCCGATCTCGAGCGCGAGTACATCAGGTCTGCAGATCGGGTGATCACGGTATCCCCGACACTGGCCACCGCATTGCAGGAGCGCTACTCCCTTCCGCGGCGCCCCGATGTCGTCCTCAACATCCCGCCCGGCTCGGGAGTGCGTCCGGATGTGGGGCTCCTCGAGCTCTCGGACGTGCGCACTGCAGCCGGCCTCGACACCGACACACCACTCATGGTGTATAGCGGGGGGGTGACGGAGGCCCGCGGTGTGGCCGACGTTGTGGCTGCCCTCCGGCACCTGCCAGAAGTGCACCTGGCCGTGGTCGCCGTGCCAGGCCCCGAGGCACCGGGCGTGCGGCGGTTACTCAAGGAGGCCGAAGATCTGGGCGTCTCCGGCCGGGTCCATGCACTTGACCCTGTGGCGCCCGACCAGGTCGTCGGCTTCCTCCGCACAGCGGATGTGGGCCTCATTCCGCTGCACCATTTCGGCAGTCACGAGTTTGCCTTGGCCAACAAGCTCTTTGAGTATCTACATGCGGGCGTGCCGATGGTCGTCAGCGACTGTCGAGCGCAGGCTCAGTTCGTCACGGAGCACCGCCTGGGGCTCGTACACCGAGCCGGCGATACGCCGAACCTCGCCCAGCAGGTGAAACAGATCCTGGGAACGCCCGCCGTCTGGAGGAGTCGTCTGGCGGCGGTGGCGGGACAACCGGAGTTCACGTGGGCGAAGCAGGCGCAGGCACTCCAGGCGGTCTACGCCGAGTTGTCCGAGGGCGCCCTGCAGATCCAACCAGAGGACCGTATGGCTGGTCTGGACCCGGGCGAGCAGCCCTTCCTGGAGCGGCGCCCTCGCCGGACACAGCTGGGAATCGGCCCGAGCAACAGCGCCGGCCAGGCCTGGGCGTGGTCCCGGGCAGTGGTTCGACAGTGGCCTGAGGTGCAGACTGAGGTAGTAGCCATCCTCAACGGGACCTACGACTACCCTGCAGATGTCCAGGTCCGGCCAACTATCTACCGGCGGGACCCGGTGTGGGGCCTTGACCTGCGCGAACATGCTCGAGCCACTTGGACACATGCGCTCATCGAGACCGGCCGGCCCATCTTCGGAGGCCTCGCTGGTGCAGATCCGAGACGCGACATCGCCTTCTTGCAGGATGCCGGCATCGAGGTTGGTCTCGTATTCCATGGCTCTGAGGTGCGCAGTCCTCGTCAACACGCCGCAACACACGCGTTCTCGCCGTTCCGGAACCCTCGCGACCCCTACACCAGGCGCCTACAGGAAGTTGCGGACCGCAATGCCGAGCTGGTCCGGGGATTTGGAGGCCCCGTGTTTGTTTCCACCCCGGACCAGCTCGACGATCTCCCGGACGCCACGTGGCTCCCGGTTTGCATCGACCTCGAGGCGTGGCCGCTCGTCGAGCGGGAAGAGACCGTCCCCCTCGTGGTTCACGCCCCGTCGAATCCAGTGCTCAAGGGCACGGACGCCGTCGAGAGGGCCGTCGAGCCCCTCGTTGCGGAGGGGCTGATCCGGTATCAGCGCGTCAGCGGGCTCCAACCGAAGCAGGCGGCCGAGCTGATCCGCACTGCGGATATCGTGGTCGACCAGCTCTTGCTCGGCCTGTACGGGGTGCTGGCGTGTGAAGCGCTAGCCTCGGGGGCGATCGTGCTCGGCAACGTCGGCGACCGCCTGCGTTCGCGGGTCCCGGCCGAAGTCCCCATCATCGAAGCGACACCTTCGTCGCTGAACGGGGAGCTTCGCCGCGTCCTCAGGGAATTGCCCGAGCTCAGGGCCTCCGCCGCGGGACGTCGAGCCTTCGTCCAGCATTTTCACAGCGGCTGTTACTCTGCCGACGTCCTCGGCGACTTCTTGGGTCTCGGAGATGCAACCAGCCAATGACGTGTTCGGAAGATCAAGGAACTATGCAACGCAACCACAACCCGGAGGCACAGTGACGTCGCGGAGACACATCCTGCTCCTGGGGATGCAGTTCCCGCCGGCGAGGGGTAGCGGCGTATACCGCATCCGGGCGTGGGCAAACCATCTTGCCGCGCGAGGCCACGACGTGACGGTGCTCGCGGCCAGCCGCCAGTACTGGCATGACCTGAGCGGGGACCTTGACGAAGAGCTGGCGGCTAGGACTCACCCTCGGGTCTCGGTAGTGGAGATGGACCTGCCCCGAGAGCACTTGGTGCAGGACGTGGCTCGGATGTCGTTCGTCCATGCGAACTTCCCCCGGGCGTACCTGTTGGCCCACCAGGCGCTGCAGCGCAAGGTCTTTCCCGAGCCCTACGCCCCGATGCTTCCCACTTTCGTGCTCCAAGGGCTGAAGGTACATCGTCTCAAGCCGGTCGACCTGATCCTCTCCACTGGCAATCCGTATGCCCAGTACGGGGCAGCCATGATTCTCGGTCGCCTCATCCGGCGCCCGTATGTCGTGGACTACCACGACCCGTGGACCCTTGATCTGTGGCAGGAGGAGGACGCCTTTCCTCCCGGGCACCTGGCCCACCGTTGGGAGCGACGCATCATCGACGGGGCCGCTCGTATCATCACCGTCAACCAGCCGCTCGTGGACTGGTATCAAGCGCGATATCCGGAGGCGGCAGGTCGAGTCCGGCTCGTCGAGAACGGGCTCGCCCCCGACACCGTGACCGAACCCCCGTTCTCGCCCGTCGGTGACCGTCCGCTACGTGTTGGTTTCCTCGGGACGATCCGCAACGACCTCCCCCTGGCGGAGTTCCTCGACGGTTGGGAGCTCGCGCAGCAGTCTCCGGAGCTGGCAGGTGCTTCGATGAACTTCTATGGCTACCTGGGCTTCTTCCGACAACACGCCAACGGGATCCTGCAGCGCCTGACCCGCTCGGAGGACCAGAGGGTGAAATGGCACGGTCCCGTCTCGCAGACGAAAGTCTCCGAGGTCCTCGGGAGTCTCGATGTCATGGCCATGTTGTTGACCAGCTCGCGGTACGTCACTGCCGGCAAGGGTTTCGACTACATGGCTTCCGGACGACCGGTGGTGGGCGTGCACGATCCGCGCAACGACACCACGACCTTGTTCAAGAACTACCCTCTCTTCTTTGGCGCCCGCGAGGTGACGGCCGAGGCAATCGCCAGTGCTCTCGTTGAGGGCGCCCGGGCAGCCAGGGCCGAGACGGTCGCGGAGTTCCGCGCCTGCCGAGCTGAGGCACTCAAGCACACGTGGGACGCGGCGATCGCCCCCGTGGCGGACGAGTTCGAGGAGCTCATGCGATGACGGCTACACCCGCGGCGAGCGTCGGGAGCGGAGGTCCTCTCGAGGGTCCTGCCTTTGGGGCCTACTACGTTGGGGTCGCCGTGATTCCCAAACGGCGGAGCACCATCGAGAACGCGCTGGGGCGCGTCGTCGAGCTCGGAGGCGAGGCGTTGCTGATCACGGCGGATGGGAGCGGTCGGGCCGCTCGGCCGGGTGTGCGACACCTCGACCTGCTGCGTCGGGAGATGCACTGGGGCCCGAACCGGCTCATCGCAGCCAGCCCCAAGCGGCTCGCCGCCCGTCTCGTCGGGAAGAAGGTCGGAGGTCGGTCCCTGGCATGGCGACGCTGGGTCGCGTCCAAGCCTTACAAGGTGGTGCGGTTCCACATCCTCTCGCGTGTGCTTGCCCCTCTCAACGGCGAGCTGCGCCCAAGCGAGGTGACCCACATCGTCATCGCAGGCGTGGAGTCGTGGCCCATCGCTTGGCACATTACTCGGT
Source organism: Intrasporangium chromatireducens Q5-1 (assembly GCF_000576575.1). Taxonomy (GTDB): domain Bacteria; phylum Actinomycetota; class Actinomycetes; order Actinomycetales; family Dermatophilaceae; genus Intrasporangium_A; species Intrasporangium_A chromatireducens. The sequence goes on along the minus strand of NZ_AWQS01000009.1, from coordinate 7,008 downwards.
TCAATCCCGAGGCCCAGATCGTGTGGGACGTGCCGGGCGAGTGGCGGACGCCGCAGTGACGATCGCGATCTGGGGCAGTTGCGTCACGCGCGACATCTTTGAGGAGGTTCCCTCGCCGGAGATCCGTCTCCGCTACCACGCGCGCTCGTCGTGGGTCTCGCAAGCATCCCCGTCGGGAGATGAGCCCGTGGCGGTGCCCACGGGCACCGGTTTCGCTGAGCGCACGGTTCGCGAAGACCTCACCAAGGCGATCGTCCCGCAGTTGGTCGGGCAGCCCCCGGAAACGGTCATCTTCGACCTCATCGATGAGCGCTTCGATCTGGCGATGATCAGGCAGCGGGCCTACTCGCTGAACGACTACTACGGTCGGCTGGGGCTGGAGCAGGCGATGCGCGACCGGGCCGGCGCGGTCAGCGAGTTTCGGGATGACGCTCGGGAGGACCTCTTCGCCGGCGCCGTCGCCACCTTGGCCCCGACGCTTCTCACGGTGCTTCCCAGGACGAAGTTCGTCCTCCACGTGGCCTGGTACACCGCCCGCAGCGCCGATGCCTCCTACCGGTTCTATTCCTCGGCCCCCAACCACGTCGCTTGGTGCAACGAACGGTTGGCACATCATTATGCGGTCCTCATCGATCACTTCGGCGATCGACTGCACCTTCTCGAACCGGACCGCGCCACGTGTCTCGTCTCGGACCCGGGACATCGGTGGGGGCTGGCGCACTTCCACTACGTGCCGGAGTACTACCGTCAGGCGGCTGCACAGTTGTCCATGATCCGATCTGGACCGCTGCAGGCAGGTCGACCTCGTTATCCCCTCGCTCCGACGCGGTCCGAGAGTGGGGCAGTAGCCGCCTCGTTACCACCGGTGCCCGGCCCACCCATGGGGGCTGGACCCGGCGGCTCGGCGCAGCTCGCCCCGACATCGTCCCAGCTCGCGCCCGCAGCGCCGGAGTCCCTGTCAACATCCGGGTCCGAGGGGACCGTCAACTCTGTCGCGAAGCCCTCATCATCGGCGGAACGCCGACGCCTTGCCCCCGCCGTTTGGAAGCGTGTTTCGCGGTCATTTGCCAAGTGGCTCGGGCGGTCCGGTACTCGCTGGTAGTGCATCGAGTTCTATCGGGCGGCGGCCAAATGGTGCAAAAGTGGCTAAAGTACCTCGAGGTGCCGGTGGTACCTTCCCCAACCTCGGAGGCCTGAGTCATGCGCCGTTCCTTTGTGACGAAGCTTGCAATCGTGTCCATCCTCTTCGTGACGTGGTCAACGATCGCGCCCGTCATCAGTTTCGGCGCCGGGCCGTCGAACAAACCCGGGCCAAAAGTTGTCAGCAAGGGGCCGACCCGGGTTACCGCCGGCCGTCTCGCCACGTTCGTGGGGAGCGGACCCCTGACCGTGCTTGGCGTCACCTGGGCCAAGGGGTCCGCCCACGGGCAGTTGGACATCCGCGCGCGCTATCAGGCGTCGGGTGCATGGTCGTCCTGGACCAACCTGGGCGCACAACCCGACGCCTCGGAGGAGGAGGCCCCGGCTGCGCGACGCAGGGGCGCGCCGGCCGAGAGGGCGGGGACCGAGCCCATCGTGGTGGGGCAGGCAACTGGCTACGAGGTCCAGGTGTCGGTCAAGGGGGGCGGGCTTCCGAAGGACCTGCAAGTGGTCTCGGTCGACGCCTCCCAGACCGGTGCACCACCCACCAGCCCGGCGAACTCAGCGAGCGCCGAGGGGACCAGGCCTTGGATCTACAGCCGGGCGGACTGGGGTGCCGACGAGAGCAAGCGCAACTGCACCCACCCGGAGATGCCGTCCGTCAAGGCGGTCGCGGTCCACCACACCGCCGGCAACAACGGTTACACCGCTTCCCAGGTTCCCAGCATCATCAACGGGATCTATACGTACCACACGAGCGGGCTCGGTTGGTGCGACATCGGCTACAACGTACTGGTTGACCGGTTCGGGCGGCTCTGGGAGGGCCGCGGCGGCGGGCTCGACCGGAATGTCCAGCCGGCCGCTCAGATGGGCTTCAACATGAACACGAGTGCGATCTCGGCACTCGGCAACTACAGCACCTCTGCGGCGCCCTCGGCGATGGTCGACGCGATCGCGAGGTTCGCCTCCTGGCGTCTGGGTCTTGCGCACGTGGACCCGAAGGGGTCCACTACGTTGATCTCCCAAGGGGGATCTGGGAACCGCTACTCGTACGGGCAAACTGTCCGACTGCCGACGATCTTCGCCCATCGCGACGTGGGCTACACGGAGTGCCCGGGCGACAACCTGTATGCCGCCGTCCCGACCATTCGCTCGAAGGCGCGGGCCTACTCGGGCTCGGCGGCCATCTTCGATCCCAGCATCAACTTCTGGCGTATGTCGACAAACGATCTACCGGCCTTCAGGATCAACGGCTCGACTGCATCATCACAACAGGTCGCGCTTCAGGTGACCAATGCTGCAACAGGAGCCCTGGTATACAGCGCAACGACGTCCAGCCTCTGGCAGAAGTTCTCGGTCATTTGGGACAAGCGAGATGCGGGAGGGGTTGTCGTGCCGCCGGGCACGTACGTCATGAGGGTCACGAGCACGTCTGCGACCGCCTCGGCTCTTCCGTACAGCACGACCGTCCAGGTGACGGGGACTCCGGTGCCGCCTGGGGATCCCGCGCCCGAGCACCCCGTGAACCGGACGCCGGGATACTTCTACACCGGTACACACGCCTGGTTCACGTCGTGTGGTGCGTACTCGACCGCGACCCGCTGCTATGTGCAGATCTACAGCTCGAGGTGGAAGCGCAACAACTGGGCCTACACCGACCAAGGATACTCAAGCTGGCAGGGAAACCGGCTTGCAGTGACCGGACGCTGGTCCGATGGTGTGCATGCGTATTCAACGAACTGCAGCCCCAATGTCGCCACCGGCGCTCGGTCCTGCCGGACAGTTGTCTGGGACGCGAACGCACGAACCTGGGTCATTGACTCCATGGTGTGGCTGGGGGACGGTCGATGAGCGTCTTCCGTGGTGCTGGACCGCGCTCCACCACCGTTCTGCTCGCGACCCTGCTACTGGTCGCCGTCTCCACGGGCGTTTCTGCCCCAGCCCAGGCAGCGACAACGATCCCTGAGATCTATCGGTACCCCGCGGGTGAGACCACCGTCGTCGCGCTGACGGGACATGGATATGGCCACGGGCGAGGACTGTCCCAGAACGGTGCGCGAGGAGCAGCCGACGCCGGGCTGACCTGGCAGCAGACCTTGGCCTTCTATTACCCGGGTGCCGGGCTCGCCTCCTGGCCGGTGGACGAGCTGAAGGTGCGTCTGGATCAGGTGGGGACATCCCGAACCTACCTCCAGGCCGCTCCTGGGCTGCAGGTGTCGGCAGGGCGTTCCGCGCAGCCCGTGCTCTTGCCCGTCAGCGCGCCCAATGGCAAGCCGGCCGTGGCATACCAGATCGTTCGCGCCGGCTCCTCACTGCAGGTCGAGGTGAGCGATGGCTCGGCCTGGACGCCGTGGGATGTCACAGGTAGCGGTTCGCCTCCCGCGACGCCATTCGTCGTGAGTCGCCAGGACGGCGGAGCGATCACCACTCAGGTCGTCAAGAACACGAGCAGCCAGTCGACCAGCCCCGTGCTCCGTGAGTACCGCGGGCGGCTCGTGACGTGGCCGGGCTCCACGACGGGCACGGTCATGACCGTGAATGAGCTGTCGATGGAGCTCTACCTCCGAGGTGTCGTCCCCAGTGAGATGCCGGCCAGCTGGCCGGCTCCTGCACTATCCGCACAAGCCGTCGCGGCGCGAACCTATGCGGCGTTCGAGGCACAGAACAGCTCGAGCAGCCGGTTCGACATCTGCGACACGACATGGTGTCAGGTCTATCGCGGGAAGGCCGATGCCGGCCGTTCCAATGAGTACTCGACCACCAACGCCGCGGTCGCTGCGACCGCACAGACGATCGTGATGTACTCGGGCAAGCCGGCTTTCACACAGTTCAGCGCGAGCAACGGAGGCTACTCGGTCGCCGGGTCCCTCCCGTACCTCGTCGCGAAGGCTGATCCCTACGACGGCCGGATCCCCAACACGTCCAACACATGGTCGACCAGTATCGCGATCTCTGGGATCGAGCAGGCCTACCCGGCCATCGGGAAGTTCCGCGCCATGCGCATTCTCTCCAGGGACGGACGGGGGGACCAGGGGGGCCGCATTCTCCAACTCGCGCTGGACGGTACCTCGGGATCCGTTCAGGTGACCGGTCCGCAGTTCGCATCCCGCTTCGGCCTGCGCCAGGCGTGGTTCCGGCCCACGAATGCCGCCACACCCTCCGCCCCCGCCTGGCCTCGCGATTTCAACCAGGATGAGCGAGCCGACGTGATGACCCTGCTGGGCACGGCCTCTGGAGGTCAGGTCCTCACCCTGCACCGGGGAGATGGGTCGGGCTACTTCATCGGCCCGTGGGTCCGCTATACGACTGACTTCGGGCGCGGGACACGGGTGCTCACGACCGGACCTTGGGACCTGGACGACAAGGGCGACCTGCTTGCGATCCGCAGTGACGGAAGCCTCTGGCTCTACCGAGGCAACGGACTATCTGAGCCGGGACCCGCGACCTCCCTCGGTGCTGGCTGGGGCGGCTACCGCGACCTGTTCGGGGTCGGCGACATCGATGGCGACGGGCGAAACGACCTCGTGGCCCGCCATCCGGACGGGGCGCTGTACATCGTGCCGGGGAACGCGACGGGCGGCCTGCTCCCGCGTCACCTTGTCGGCTACGGGTGGGCGGGCTTCACGACCGTCTTCTCCCCAGGCGACTTCAACGGTGACGGGAACGTCGACCTGATGAGCCGCGACAGTGGTGGGACCCTCTACTTCTATCCCGGCAAGGGCAACGGGACCTTCGGCTCAAGGATCTCGCTCGGGGCCGGGTGGAGTGGCTACACGGCACTGCTCTCTCCCGGGGACTTCACCGGGGACGGCCGGACGGACGTGGTGGCGCGTGGCCCGGACGGGGTGCTCTATGTCTGGGCAGGCGCCGGCAACGGGCGCTTCATCGGAAGGACCTCCCTGGGCGCCGGATGGGCCAGTTATCGGATGGTCAGTTGAACCCTTACGCCAACCGCGAAGGCCTGACCGGGGGGCCTCGTCAGGACGACCTTTCCTCCGCCATGCTTTGCCACGTCTTGTTCCTTCTTCTGAGGAGTCCCCGTGCGCCGTTCAGCGAGCGCCACTCTGTTAGTCCTTTCCCTCTCGTTCGCGTGGCCGGGGATCGTCGTTGCACCATCGGCATCGGCCGCCGTTGCCACGGTCGCGTCCACCGGCAGCGGTTCCTCCACCGGGTTCGAGCCCGGCGATGGCACCTCGCTGGATACGGATGCCGGGCTGTCGTCCGCGCCCAGCGCGGCGCGTCTGGACCGCATTCGGGAGGAGAGCAAGGCCAGCCAGCAGCAACGGCCTCGGAGCCGCGCCCTCACAGCGCCTCAGGCGCCGACGGCCGGAACGTACGAGCTCGGCCCGGACGAGCCACAGCGGGTGCCTCGGTCCCAGATGCCGTATACCCGCAACCATCCCGTCGCGCTTGACGGAAACCAGCCCAGGGACGCAACAGGAGTGGCCGTCTACCTGGTCGAGGGCCGAGAGTTCCAGCATCCGGTGCGGCAGGCCCTCGACGGCATCGACATGCTGGAGTCCTACAAGCTCACGGGCAATGCAACGTACCTTGCTCGTTCCCAGGCAGACGCCAAGAGGCTCATCGAGACCCGCCGCGTCTCCCGTGAGGCTTGGTTCTTTCCCTACGAGTTCGACTTCGCCCTCCACGGCGACCCCAACGATGTGATCGCCGCCCCGTGGTACTCCGCCATGGCACAAGGGACGGCACTGAGCCTCTTCACGCAGTTGTACGAGCAGACCAGGGACCCTGGTTATGAGGAGGCGGCCAGGCGCACCATGGCGAGCCTGCTCCTCGGGCCCAGCGGCGATCTGCCTTTTGTCACCTGGGTCGACTCCTCCAAGCACCTCTTCCTGGAGGAGTACGCACAGCAACCTCTGGATCGCTCCGACCGTACTCTGAACGGCCATGTGTTCGCTGTCTACGGTCTTTACGAGTACTACCTCATGACGGAGGACCCCGCTGCGAAGGAGGTCTTCTCAGGTGCGCTCAAACTCGTGCGTGACTACTACGCCAACTACCGCAACGTCGGATGGATCAGCAGCTATTGCCTGACACACCCAGAGGTGCACAGCGGCAAGTACCACGCGATCCATGTCCAGCAACTCCGAGTGTTGCAGGGGCTTACTGGTAGGACGGAGTGGTCGGACTGGTCCGACGAGCTCTTCGCCGACTATCCGGATCCGGAGGTCCGGACCACACTGCAACTGGCAGCGGGACGTCAGGTGGGCTACAAGTTCGACGCTCGTGGGGCGATCATCGCAACCCGCGTGGAGCCGTATTCCAGAGTGACAGCGGTGGCGATCGATCGACGCGAGCGGATCAAGGGCAGGGGAGTGTTTTACAGGGTGACGTCTGGGCCGTGGGCCGGCTGGTTCCTGCCCGAGCAGTCAGGCCGCTCCTACGCCCGAGCGATGCTACGAGTCCGGCAGCACCCGTTGGCCCGCTCTGCCGAGCTGCCCGCCCGGGAGATTCTCGTGAGGCAGTTTGACAATGCCGGCAACACGACCAGTCTTCGACGAATATCCCTGTCGGCCCCCACTGCTGTGCGCTATCGGTATGTCACCGTCATCAACGGTGAGACCTGGATCCGACCGGTGGATGGACCGGCCCCCGACTACTGGGTACGGGCGGCCGACGTCGGAGTGGGCGTTTCGCCCTATACCGCCCCCGTCGTGAGGAGCGTTGCTGCCAGCCCCGCGCAGCTCACGCGCGCATCGATCCAGGAGTCGCTGCCATTTGTCGCCGGCCGCGCCGGTTGAGGATGGCGGCGTCATGTCCGGTGAGGACGTTCTGGCGTTATGAGGAAGGCCCCGCCGGGTGTCCGGCGGGGCCTTGGTCGTCACGGTGTCGTGGTGGTTGTCAGGG
>NZ_AWQS01000008.1 GCF_000576575.1 Intrasporangium chromatireducens Q5-1 | reverse complement strand
CTGCTGCGCGACCCCGCCCGGCGGGCCGCCCTGTCGGCCGCCGGCCGGGAACGCGCCCGGTCGTGGGAGGCCCCGGAGGGCGAGGCGCGCCAGTGGGTGGCCCGCTACCAGTCCCTCGTCGGGTCATGACGTAGACTCGAAGCCCGTGGTGGAAACGACGACAAAGCACATCTTTGTGACCGGGGGCGTTGCCTCCTCGCTCGGCAAGGGACTCACGGCTTCCAGCCTCGGACGGCTGCTCCGCTCACGCGGACTCAAGGTCACGATGCAGAAGCTCGACCCCTACATCAACGTCGACCCGGGCACGATGAACCCGTTCCAGCACGGGGAGGTGTTCGTCACCAACGACGGGGCCGAGACCGATCTCGACATCGGCCACTACGAGCGGTTCCTCGACGTGAACCTCGTCGGCTCGGCCAACGTGACGACCGGCCAGATCTACAACACCGTCATCGCCCGGGAGCGGCGCGGCGAGTACCTCGGCGACACCGTCCAGGTCATCCCGCACATCACCAACGAGATCGTCGCCAGGATGCGCGCGCTCGCGACCGGTGGCCCGGACGCGCCGGACCTGATCATCACCGAGATCGGCGGCACCGTCGGCGACATCGAGTCGCTGCCGTTCCTCGAGGCGGCCCGCCAGGTGCGCCACCTCATCGGCCGCGACAACTCGTTCTTCCTCCACGTCTCGCTCGTGCCCTACCTCGCCCCGAGCGGCGAGCTGAAGACCAAGCCGACCCAGCACTCGGTGGCCGCGCTGCGCCAGGTCGGGATCCAGCCGGACGGGCTCGTGCTGCGCGCCGACCGCGACATCCCCGACGGCATCAAGCGCAAGATCTCGCTCATGTGCGACGTCGACGTCGAGGCGGTCGCCGCCTGCGTCGACGCCCCGAGCATCTACGACATCCCGCGCGTCCTCCACTCCGAGGGGATCGACGCCCACGTCATCCGTCGCCTCGGTCTCGCCTTCCGCGACGTCGACTGGACCGAGTGGGACCGGCTCCTGCAGCGGGTCCACGACCCCGAGCACGAGGTCGAGGTCGCCCTCGTCGGCAAGTACGTCGACCTGCCCGACGCCTACCTGTCGGTCACCGAGGCGTTGCGCGCCGGCGGCTTCCACCACGACGCGCGGGTGCAGATCCGCTGGGTCGCCAGCGACGAGTGCCAGACCCCGGCCGGAGCCCAGCGGGCGCTGTCCGGCGTCGACGCGGTCCTCGTGCCCGGGGGCTTCGGCGTGCGCGGCATCGAGGGCAAGCTCGGCGCCCTTACCTGGGCGCGGGAGCGCCAGGTGCCGACGCTCGGGATCTGCCTCGGCCTGCAGTGCATGGTGATCGAGTACGCCCGCAGCGTCCTCGGCGAGCAGGACGCGTCGTCGACGGAGTTCGACCCGGACACCGCCACCCCCGTCATCGCGACGATGGAGGAGCAGAAGGCGTACGTCGAGGGAGCCGGCGACCTCGGTGGCACGATGCGTCTCGGGCTCTACCCGGCCCGGCTCAAGGCGGGCAGCGTCATCGAGGAGACCTACGGCGCGCCGCTCGTCGAGGAGCGGCACCGGCACCGCTACGAGGTCAACAACGCCTACCGGGACCGGCTCGAGCAGGCCGGGCTCGTCTTCTCCGGGACCTCGCCCGACGGGATGCTCGTCGAGTTCGCCGAGCTGCCCCGCGAGGTGCACCCCTACTACGTCTCGACCCAGGCCCACCCCGAGTTCCTGTCCCGACCGAACCGGGCCCACCCGCTCTTCGCCGGGCTCATCGGCGCGGCGCTCGAGCAGCAGCGCGCCCAGCGGCTCGTCGAGGTCGAGCGGGCCGGTCGCGGCGAGGCGGCCCCGGTCGGCGTCGGCGCGGCAGCCGAGGCCGAGTGACCCTCTCGGCGCCGCTCGGGCGCGGGAGCGACCTGCACGACGACTACGGCCGCAAGCCGGTCCTCGACTCGAAGGTCCTCTTCGAGGGCATGATCTTCGACGTGCGCCGTGACACCGTCGACCTCGGCGAAGGGGGCGGGGTCGTCGAGCGTGACTACATCGAGCACCCGGGGGCCGTCGTCATCGTCGCGCTCCGGCCGGTCGACGGCGTCGACCACGTCATGATGATCCGGCAGTACCGGCACGCCGCCGGGGCGCACCTGTGGGAGCTGCCCGCCGGCATCCTCGACGTCGACGACGAGCCGCCCTGGCAGGCCGCCGCGCGCGAGCTCGCCGAGGAGGTCGACCTGCGCGCCGGTCGGTGGGACGTGCTCGCCGACAGCTTTGCCTCACCGGGGGCCTTCCCCGAGGCCGTGCGCGTCTTCCTCGCCCGCGACCTCAGCGATGTGCCCGACGGCACGGGCCACGAGCGCACCGGCGAGGAGGCCGACCTGCGCCCTCTCTGGGTGCCGCTCGACGAGGCGGTCGGCGCCGTCCTCGCCGGCGAGGTGCACAACTCCGCGGCCGTGATCGGCGTGCTCGCGGCGGCGACCTCCCGCTCGCTCGGGTGGGAGACGCTGCGCCCGCACGACGCGCCCTGGCCCGCGCACCCCTCCCAGCGCGCCTGACGGACCCACCACGAGGTATGCCGCTCAGCCCGGTCGGGCGAGCGGCATACCTCTCGTGGGCGGCTGGCCGCCCGCCGAGGATCATTGGTCCGGAGGCCTCCCCGCGCCGTGCTCAGGACGACGGTTCGGCTGCGCCCTGCGTGACCAAGGGTCGTTCGTCGGCAGCAGCCGGTGCCGGCTCGCGCCGGCGGTCGAGGTGCAGCCTGCCCCGGAGCCGACCGATCGGTCGCTCGACGGCGACCCACGAGATCCAGGCCAGCGCGATCGCCACCGCGACGAGCACGAGGTTGCGGGGGATCGCGTGCGGGCCGAGCAGGTGCGAGTTGATGAGCGTCTGGTGCCAGAGGTAGAGCGCGTAGCTGATCGTGCCGAAGAAGACCATGAACCGGGACCCGACGACCCGTGAGTGCCCAAGAGCCGCAGACGCCACGAGCCAGACGCTGATGAACGCGTAGAGGGCACCGAGCGGCTCGAAGAGGCTGACATCGGTCGCCAGGCCGTGGCTCGGGAAGGCGGAGACAGCGACGAGCACGGCGAACGGCACGGCGGGCGAGGCCGCCGGCAGCCGCCAGCCGCGCCGGTGGATCCCGGCGAGCGCGAGGGCGAGGCTCACGCCCAGCAGGAGGGCGAAGGCGTTGGACTCGGTGGAGATGTAGGACCCCCGCGACCACACGCTGTAGCAGGTGGCGATCGCGGCGAGGGTCACGACGACCGTGACGACGTGCCGCCGCCACCACCGCAGCAACGCGATGAAGAGGAGCGGCCACACGACGTAGAACTGCTCCTCCACCGAGAGGGACCACAGGTGGTTCAGCACCCCGAGGTCGGTGCCGTGCACCCGGACCCAGTTGCCGACGTAGAGCAGCGAGGCGACGGCCGCTGTGGGGTAGGTGCGGAGGCGGTCGTCGTGCGTGACGAGCAGGAGCACGGGCACGAGCGCGAGCAGCAGCACCAGGGCGGGCAGCAGGCGCAACGCGCGGCGGCCCCAGAAGCGCCACAGGCTGACCGACCCGAAGGTGTCCCACTCGCGGATCAGCAACGTGGTGATGAGATAGCCGGACAGGACGAAGAAGAGGGTGACGCCGGACAGGCCGCCCCAACGGACGGGCAGCCCGACGTGCGCGGCGATGACGAGCAGGATGGCCAGGCCGCGGACCCCGTCGAGGTCTTGGTTCCGGGAGTGCTGCACCATCTCCACGCTACCCAGCGGGGGCCGGCCGCATGCAGCCGGACCAGAGGGTGAGCAGCACACCGTAGGATGAGGGGCTGTGCCCGCTCGCCGGGCTCAGCGGCATACGCCACCATCGTCACCACCTCGGAAGGATCCCCGTGCTCCGCACTCACGAGGCCGGCACCCTGCGTGCCGACCACGCTGGAACGACCGTCACGCTGACCGGCTGGGTGGCGCGGCGGCGAGATCACGGTGGGGTGGCCTTCCTTGACCTCCGTGACGCGTCGGGCATCGTCCAGGTCGTGGCCCGCGACGAGGTGCTGGCCGAGGGCGGCGCTCACGACGTGCGCAACGAGTACTGCATCCGGGTCACCGGTGAGGTGCGCGTCCGTCCGGAGGGCAACGCCAACCCGGACCTGCCGACCGGTGACGTCGAGGTCGTCGCGAGTGAGCTCGAGGTGCTCGGCGCGAGTGCGCCCCTGCCGTTCCAGATCGACGAGCGGGTCAGCGTCGGCGAGGAGGCGCGGCTCAAGCACCGCTACCTCGACCTTCGTCGCCCGGGTGCCCACTCCGCCGGCGCGGCGATCCGCTTGCGCAGCAAGGTGAACGCCGCGGCCCGTGTGGTCCTGGGCGAGCGCGACTTCGTCGAGATCGAGACCCCGACCCTGACCCGCTCGACCCCCGAGGGCGCGCGCGACTTCCTCGTGCCCGCCCGGCTCGCGCCCGGCAGCTGGTACGCGCTGCCGCAGAGCCCGCAGCTGTTCAAGCAGCTGCTCATGGTCGCCGGGATGGAGCGCTACTACCAGATCGCCCGCTGCTACCGCGACGAGGACTTCCGCGCCGACCGTCAGCCGGAGTTCACCCAGCTCGACATCGAGATGTCGTTCGTCGAGCAGGACGACGTGATCGAGCTCGGCGAGGCGATCGTCACCGAGATCTGGAAGCTCATCGGGGTGGACCTGCAGACCCCGTTCCCGCGCATGACGTACGCGGACGCGATGGCCCGCTACGGCACGGACAAGCCCGACCTGCGGTTCGGCAACGAGATCACGGAGTGCACCGAGTTCTTCGCCGACACGACCTTCCGGGTCTTCCAGGCCTCCTACGTCGGCGCCGTCGTCATGCCCGGTGGCGCCTCGCAGCCGCGCAAGCAGCTCGACGCGTGGCAGGACTGGGCCAAGCAGCGCGGGGCCAAGGGGCTGGCCTACGTCCTCGTCCAGGAGGACGGCACGCTCGGCGGGCCCGTGGCCAAGAACCTCACCGACGCCGAGCGGGACGGCCTGGCCCACCACGTCGGCGCCCAGCCCGGCGACTGCATCTTCTTCGCCGCCGGCGGGGTCAAGGAGTCGCGCTCGCTGCTCGGGGCGGCCCGCCTCGAGATCGGCCACCGGTGCGGCCTCATCGACGAGACGGCATGGAGCTTCCTCTGGGTGCTCGACGCGCCACTGTTCGAGCCGTCCGCCGAGGCGACCGCCTCCGGCGACGTCGCCCTCGGCCACAGCGCGTGGACCGCGGTCCACCACGCCTTCACCTCGCCGAAGAAGGAGTTCGAGGACATCTTCGACACCGACCCGGGCTCGGCCCTCGCCTATGCCTACGACATGGTGTGCAACGGCAACGAGATCGGTGGCGGCTCCATCCGTATCCACCGCCGCGACGTGCAGGAGCGGGTCTTCAAGGTCATGGGCATCACCCCCGAGGAGGCCGACGAGAAGTTCGGCTTCCTGCTCGAGGCCTTCCAGTACGGCGCACCGCCGCACGGCGGCATCGCGTTCGGCTGGGACCGGATCGTCTCGCTCCTTGCCGGGACCGACTCGATCCGCGACGTCATCGCCTTCCCCAAGTCCGGCGGCGGCTACGACCCGCTGACCGGCGCGCCGGCCCCGATCACGCCGGGCCAGCGCAAGGAGGCCGGCGTCGACGCCAAGCCCGCCGTGGGGGAGCCGGCCACCGTCTGACAGTCGGCCCCGGGTCGGCGCCACGAGAAGTGGCGTCGACTCCAGTTGTCGTGGTCGGCACGGGCGAAGCGCCACGAGAAGTGGCGTCGACTCCCGTTGTCGTGGCTCGGGCGGCCTAGCTCAGCAGGGGCCGGCTCGACCAGCGGTGGTCATCGCCGTAGCCGAGGCCGTGGTAGAGCCGCCGGGCCACGTCGTTGTCGGAGTACAGCCCGAGGGTGCACACCCCGGACTCGCGCACGGCGTCGCGCGTGAGCCGCGCCGTGACGGCGAGCCCGAGCCCAGTGCCGCGGGCCACCTCGTCGACCGTGATGCCGGCGAGCACCGGGACACCGACGAGGTTCGGCTCGCGGACGCCGCACGCGACGAGCCGACCCGTGCGGTCGCGGACACCGACCCAGACCTGGCCGGCGTGCTCGAAGGGTCGGGCGTCGGTGCGCGCGTTCGCGACCGAGAGGAGGCCACGGATGTCGGGCAGGTCCTCCTCCGACAGCGGCACGAGGCGGTCCTCCTGGCTGACCGGCGCGGGCTCCGTTGTGGTGCAGAGCCATTCCCACTCTCCGCCGTCCTCGGCAAGGGACAGCTGAGACCGGAGCGCCGCGAACGACTCGCGGACGACCGTCACACCCTGCACCCCATGCCGCGGCAGGTCACCGCTCTCGGCCAGGCCGGCGGCGAGCGTCCCGACGTCCTCGGGCGGACCGAGCACGACGACGCCGAGTCGACGGATGTTCGAGTGGCGCAGCACGGCCACCGCCTCGCCGGCCGACCAGGCGGCCACCGCGAGCGGAGCCGGGATCTCGTAGCGGAGGAAGGCATCTGCGCCGGTGAGCTCGTCCAGCTCCTCGTGGGTCGCGACCCGTCGCAGCGACCGGACCGGACTCACTCCGTGATCCCGAAGCGCTCGTGCAGCTGCCGGAGCGGCCGGGGGGACCACCAGTTCCACTGGCCGAGCAGGGTCATCGTGGCGGGCACGAGGAGCATGCGGACGAGGGTCGCGTCGATGAGGACCGCAGCGACGAGCGCGACGCCGATCTCCTTGATGATGAGGATGTCTCCGGCGATGAACCCGGCGAAGACGATGATGATGAGCAGGGCGGCGGACGTGATGATCCGGCCCGTGCGCTGCAGCCCGAGGGAGACGGACCGGTCGTTGTCGTGGCCGTGGTTGTGGAACTCCGTGATCCGCGACAGCAGGAAGACCTCGTAGTCCATCGAGAGCCCGAAGCCGAAGGCGAGTACGAGGAAGGGCACCATCGACTCGACCGCGCCGACGGACGAGAAGGCGAGCAGGCCCTCGAGGTGTCCCTTCTCGAAGACCCACACGACGACCCCGAGGGCGGCGCCCAGCGACAGGACGTTGAGCAGCAGCGCCTTGATCGGGACGACGACGGACCCCGTCATGAGGAAGAGCAGCAGGAACGTCCCGACGACGACGAGCAGGACGGCATACGGCGCCCCACGGGCCATGGACGACAGGAAGTCCATCTGACCGGCCGCCTGGCCCGTCGTCAGCGTCGGGAACGGCGCGCCGCCCTCGCGGACGTGGCTCACCACCGCCTGCGCGTCGTCGGAGGTGGGGGAGCCGGCCACCCGGACGGAGACGAGCTGGTGGTCGGTCCCGAGGGGCCTGACGGACACGGCCGTGACGCCCGGCTCGGACCTGAGTCCCTGGGCCCACGTCGTGACCGCGGCCGTGTCGGACGAGGTCGCGACGACCGTCACCTCGGGGGAGCTGAGGGTCGGGTAGTCGCGGGCGAGGTCCTCGAAGAAGACCCGCTGCGGCGCCGACTTGGGCAGCAGGTCGGTCCCGGAGGCGGTGAGCTTCACCGAGAACGTCGGGATGGCGAGCGCCACCAGGACGACGAGGACGCCGATGATGACGAGGATCGGTCGCCGCTGCACCGTGCGTGCGAGGGCGGAGAAGGCGCCTTCGTCGGACGCGGCGACGCGCGCCTTGCGCGCCAGCCGTCGCGCCCCCAGGACGGCGAGGGCCGGCACGAGGGTGACGGCCACGACGAGCGCGACGAGGACGACCGACACGCCCGCCAAGCCGATGGCCTTCATGATCTCGGCCTCGAAGACGAGCAGACCGGCCAGGGCGATCGCGACGGTCAGCCCCGAGAAGAGCACGGTCCGGCCGGCGGTCGCCACCGTGTGCCCGGTGGCCTGGACGATGTGCTCCTGGGTCAGCTCGGCCGCGTCGCCCCGGGCGACCGCGAGCTCCTCACGGAACCGGCTGACCGTGAGCAGGCCGTAGTCGATCGACAGGCCGAAGCCGAGCAGGGTCACGATGTTGACGACGGTCGCGTCGAGGTCGACGGCGTGTGAGAAGCCGAAGAGGGACAGCAGCGCCCCGCCGATCGCCGCGACGGCGCCGACGACGGGCATGCCGGCCGCCACGAAACCGCCGAAGACGAAGAACATCACGATGAACGTCAAGGGCAGGGCAATTCCCTCACCACGCAACAGATCTCGCTCGACAGTGGACGTGATCGCGTCGATGACCGGCTGCACGCCACCCACTTCGCCGGTCGCTCCCGGGAAGGCGCTCGTGACCGTGCCGAGCGCGGTCGTGACCTGCTGCTCGGCCGCCTTCTGGTCGGCCTTGGTCAGGCCGGCCTTGAAGTCGACGACCGTGATGAAGCCGCCGGAGCTGGCCGTCCCGCCGGCCAAGAGGGGAGCCACCGAGGGGACGGCAACGCCCTTGGGGGACAGCAGCGGTGAGCGGACCTCGTGGACGCCGGCGATGTCCCGGATCTGCGCCGTCCGAGCCGCCGCCTGCCGCACGGCCGCGGCGTCCCTGAGGTCGGCACCTCGGACCTGGAGCATGAGGTTGTCGAACGACGGCTCGATCCGCTCGATGACGGTGCGGGCCTGCTGGGCCTCCCCACCGACACTGGGGTCGCCCGAGTGGAGCCGGTTGAAGAGCGACTGGCCGGTGACGCCACCGACCGCGACGGCGAAGCACGCGATCGTGATGAGGACCCAGGCGACGAGCCACCGGACGGGGTGGTGGGCCACGAGCCGGCCGAGCCGAGCGAGCGGACCGGTGCGGACCCGGTCCACCGGGGAGGACTGCTGGAGCACGGGGATAGCCTTCCACAGTGACCTCAGACGACCTCTTCGGCGCCGCGGGAGCGGCAGCGCGTGAGGAGTATGCCGCTCAGCGGGGCTCCGCTCCGCTCGCCGCCCGGATGCGTCCCCGGTCACTCGACGAGTTCCGGGGGCAGGCGGACGTCCTGCGCACGGGCAGTCCCCTCCGCCGCCTCATCGAGGGGTCCGGCGGCTCGGCGGGGCCGCTGTCGGCCATCATCTGGGGACCGCCGGGCACGGGCAAGACGACGCTCGCCCACCTCGTGGCCACGGCGGCCGACCGCCGGTTCGTCGAGCTGTCCGCGGTCACGGCGGGCGTCAAGGACGTCCGGTCCGTCATGGAGGCGGCGGTGCGCGAGCGCGACCTGTACGGGCGAGAGACGGTCCTGTTCCTCGACGAGATCCACCGCTTCACGAAGGCGCAGCAGGACGCGCTGCTGCCCGGCGTCGAGAACCGGACGGTCATCCTCGTCGCCGCGACGACCGAGAACCCGTCGTTCAGCATCATCTCCCCGCTGCTGTCCCGGTCCGTCTTGGTGACGTTGACTTCCTTGTCGGACAAGGATATTCGCGAGGTGGTCGAGTCGGCCCTCGCCGATGAGCGCGGGCTCGCGGGGGAGTACGCGCTCGGCGAGGACGCCCTCGAGCACCTGGTGCGGATCGCCGGCGGCGACGCCCGCAGGGCGCTCACGTCTCTCGAGGCGGCAGCGGGCGTGGCCCTCGACGCGCAGCCCGCCGGGCGGCATACGGACGAGCCCGTCAGCATCTCGCTCGGGCACGTGGAGCAGGCCGTGGCCCACGCGGCGGTCCGCTACGACCGCGCCGGTGACCAGCACTACGACGTCGCGAGCGCACTCATCAAGTCGATGCGCGGCAGTGACGTCAACGCGGCACTGCACTACCTCGCCCGGATGCTCGAGGCCGGTGAGGACCCGCGGTTCATCGCCCGCCGGATCGTCATCGCGGCGAGCGAGGACGTGGGCATGGCCGACCCCAGCGCCCTGCAGACCGCCGTCGCCGCCATGCACGCGGTGGCGCAGATCGGCATGCCGGAGGCGCGGATCATCCTCGCGCAGGCCGTCGTCCACATCGCGCTGGCGCCGAAGTCCAACGCCGCCTACGCCGGGATCAACGCCGCCATCGCGGACGTCCGGGCCGGCCGAGGCGGCCCGGTGCCGGCGCACCTGCGGGGGAGCGGGTATGCCGGTGCCGATCGGCTCGGCCACGGCGAGGGCTACGTCTACTCGCACGACGAACCGGATGCCGTGGCGCGCCAGGCGTACCTCCCCGACGACCTGGCCGACGCGACCTACTACCATCCGACCGATCGTGGCTTCGAGGAGCGGCTCCGTGCCCGGCTCGAGTGGTTGGAGGGGCGCCTCGGGCGCACGTCCGGCTCTCGGTGACGGCGCAGCGCCGAAACTCGGTGCCGACCGGAGATCTTCTCGTACCGTTCCGACTCTCGGTAACGATTTGTCATCCATGACCGTCTCGACGCTTGGACTCGCGCGATCGGTGTGGCAGGGTGACGTCGTCCCGAGGGGTGGGTGCTGGATGGCCGTGACCCCAACAGGGCCGGTCCACCACACCACCGGGCCGTGACGAGATCCCACAAGGATGGAGACATCGCTTTGAGCACAATGCCCGGCGCCGCCGCCGAGACAGACGAACTGGCTCGTGAGGTGGCCGAGGCGGAGTCCGGTCCGCAGCTGGAGGACAAGCGGACCGGCCGATCGCCCGGACAGATCGCCTGGCACCGGCTCAAGCAGGACAAGGTCGCGATCGTCTGCACGATGGTCGTTCTCTTCTTCGTCCTCGTCGCCATCTTCGCCCCGCTCCTGACCAGCCTGCAGGCCGTCGACCCCGTCACCGGCGCGAAGGCCGATCCGGGCACGATCCACACCGAGCTCGTCGACCTCAACGGCTTCCCGAAGCAGGGCATCACCTCCGCCCACTGGCTGGGCGTCGAGAAGGGCATCGGCCGTGACCTGTTCGCGCGCTGGGTCTACGGTGCTCGCCCGTCCCTCGTCATCGGGTTCGTCGCCGCTGCGCTCTCCACGATCATCGGCGTGACGATGGGGCTGCTCGCCGGCTACCTCGGCGGTGTCGTCGACCGGATCATCTCGTGGGTCATCGACTTCTTCCTCAGCCTGCCCTTCCTGCTGATCGTCATCGCAGCCACCCCGATCATCGAGCTGCGCTTCGGCGCGCGGGGCACGCTGACGGCCGAGCAGACGTCCAACATCCGGTTCTGGCTCATCATCGCCCTGCTCGTCCTCTTCGGCTGGATGGGGCTGGCGCGTCTGGTGCGTGGCGAGGTCGTGAGCCTCCGAGAGCGCGAGTTCGTCCAAGCCGCACGCGCCATCGGGGTGCCGACCCGGCACATCCTGTTCAAGGAGATCCTGCCCAACCTCGTCGGCCCGATCATCGTGTCGGCGTCGATCGCCGTGCCCGCCTACATCACCGCCGAGGCGACCCTGTCGTTCCTCGGTGCCGGGCTCGTCGAGCCCACCGCGTCCTGGGGCCGCACCATCGCGGACGCCCAGAACTCGTTCCAGAGCTACCCCCTCTGGCTCTGGCCACCGGTCATCGGCATCTCGGCCCTCGTGCTCGCCCTCAGCCTGTTGGGCGACTCGATCCGCGACGCCTTCGACCCCACCACCCGCCGTTGACCCGACCAGTCCTCGGCCCACAGATGTTCCCGGCGCAAAGGCCCGGGACACGCACAAAGGGAGCACAACAAATGCGCTGGACCAAAGTCCTGACCGTGGGAGCGGCCGTCTCCCTCGGGTTCGTCGCGGCCTGCGGCGCGCCCAACCCGTCGGCGGACAACAACGCCAAGCCGGGGCAGACCGG
Organism: Intrasporangium chromatireducens Q5-1; assembly: GCF_000576575.1. Classification (GTDB taxonomy): domain Bacteria; phylum Actinomycetota; class Actinomycetes; order Actinomycetales; family Dermatophilaceae; genus Intrasporangium_A; species Intrasporangium_A chromatireducens. The sequence goes on along the minus strand of NZ_AWQS01000008.1, from coordinate 38,522 downwards.
TGGCGGCAAGCTCGAGCAGGCCTCTTCGGGCCTCATGCCTGACGCCAAGGGCCCGGCGCCCGAGGTTCCCGGGGCCAAGAAGGGCGGCATCCTGACCGTCCCCTACGCCTCGACGCCCGCCAACTTCGACCCGAGCGACCAGTACTACACCGACACCATCGCGATCCTCGGCATCACGCACCGCACGCTGACGTCGTACTCCTACCGCGACGGCAAGTCGGTCCTCGTCCCCGACCTCGCCACCGACCTCGGCAAGGTCTCCGACGACGGCCTGACCTGGACCTTCACCCTCAAGGACGGCATCAAGTACGAGGACGGCTCGCCCGTCACCGCCAAGGATGTCGTCTTCGCGATCAAGCGGTCCTTCGACCCCGACCTCGCGGCGAACGGCCCGACCTACCAGCGTGACTTCTTCAAGGGTGGCAAGGACTACAAGGGCCCCTACCAGGGCGACAAGAACTGGAACGGCGTCGAGGCCACCGACGACAAGACGGTCGTCATCCACCTCGAGAAGCCCTTCGAGTCGCTGTCCTACTTCGCGTCCTACCCGCAGTTCTCGCCGATCCCCGAGGCCAAGGACAAGAAGCAGGACTACACCCTGCACCCGCTCGCCACCGGCCCGTACAAGTTCGACAAGTACACCCCGGGCTCGGAGCTCACCCTGGTCCGCAACGACCAGTGGGATCCCGCCACGGACCCGGCGCGCAACAACTACCTCGACGGCTACGACTTCAAGTTCGGCGTCGACAGCACCAAGGTCCAGCAGGCCATCCTCGCCAGTAACGGTGTCGACGCCACGTCGATGAACTGGGACCCGATCGACTCGTCGCTCATCGACCAGATCGAGGGCCCGAAGAAGGACCAGTTCGTCGAGGGTCCGTCCTCGTGCGTCTACACGGTCAACCTCGTCACGAGCAAGATCCCGATGGAGGTCCGCAAGGCCGTCGCGGTGGCGTACCCGTTCGACTCCCTCCGCAAGGCTGGTGGCGAGACGACGCACTCCTTCACGCCCGGCACGACCTTCATCCCGCCGCAGATCCCGGGCTGGGTCGACTACAAGGGCGTCAACGGCTTCGACGGCACCGGCGACGGCGACCCGGCCAAGGCCAAGGAGATGCTGGCCGCGGCCGGCTACGGGCCCGACAAGCCGTTCGAGCTCGTGTACTACTACACGAACGACGTCCCGACCGCCCAGAAGGTCAACCAGGTCCGCAAGCAGAAGCTCGAGGCCGCAGGCTTCAAGGTCAAGGACATGGGCGTCCCCGGCAAGGACCGGCGCAAGCTCTACGCCGACCCGAAGGGCCCGCAGAACATCCTCCAGGCGCCTGCTGGCTGGTGCTTCGACTGGCCGGCCGCCGACTCGATCTTCCCGCCCATGGTCACCTCGGTGTCCATGGCCCAGGGCAGCACCAACTGGGGCAACCTGCAGGACGCGAAGGTCGACGCTGAGGTCGCCCGCATCCAGAAGCTCAAGATCGAGGAGCAGGGCCCGGAGTGGGGCAAGTTCGACAAGTGGCTCTTCGAGAACTACCTGCCGGCGATCCCCTACCAGTACGACAAGGGCAACTACGTCTTCGGCACCAAGGTCAAGAACGTCCTGAACGACCCGAACCACGGTATGCCGGTCATGACGCAGATCTGGATCGAGCAGTAAGGAGCCCGCTGCTGTCCTAGGACAGCCGGACTCACCCCGGTGGGGGCACGAGCGACCCTCGTGCCCCCACCTCCACACGACCACCGGAAGGCACCTTCGTGCTGACGTACATCCTGCGGCGTCTCGGGCTGGCGTTCACCGTCCTCATGGCCACGCTCGTCTCCGCGTTCCTTCTGTTCTTCGCCGGTCCGGCCGACCCGGCCCAGGCCATGTGCCCCGAGCAGCGCTGCAGCCCGGCCCGCCTCGCGCAGATCCGCGAGAGCCTGGGACTCGACCGACCGCTGCCCGTCCAGTTCACCGAGTACTTCTCGGGCCTCTTCGTCGGGCGCGACATCCCCTACGCCGGCGACACCATCCACTGCAGCGCACCATGCCTCGGCATGTCGTTCCTGACCAAGCGCCCGGTGTCCGAGGAGATCTTCTCGCGGTTCCCGGCGACGGTGCTGCTCACGGCGGGCGTCGTGGTCATCATGGTCATCGTCGGCGTCCTCATCGGCGTGCTCGCCTCGACGGTGCGCGGCACCGCCCTCGACCGGATCCTCATCGGTGGTTCGCAGGTCTTCGGCGCCATCCCGTACTACGTCATGGCGCTGATCTTCGCGCTCTACACGACGCGCTTCCACAGCATCTTCCCGCAGGCCGGATCGATGTCCGAGGGACTGCTCAACTTCCTGCCCGGACTGATCGCCCCCTGGCTGATCCTCGGCCTCGTGTCCGCGACCGGCTACACCCGCTACACCCGCAACTCGATGCTCGACAGCCTGTCCATGGACTACGTCCGCACAGCGCGCTCGAAGGGCATCACCGAGCGCAAGGTCGTCGGCAAGCATGCGCTGCGTGCGGCGCTCAGCCCCGTGGTGACGATCCTCGGCCTCGACATCGCCGCGCTCCTGTCCGGCACGCTCGTCACCGAGCGGATCTTCGAGATCGACGGCATCGGCAAGCTGTCGCTCGACGCCCTCGGCCGTGACGACCTGCCGATCATCCTCGGCACGGTCCTCGTGACGGCCGTGATCGTCGTGACGATGAACCTCATCGTCGATATCGCCTACTCCTTCGTCGACCCCCGAGTGAGGCTCTCGTGAGCGCCGCCATCGCCGACCAGATCCCCAACACCGCGGGCGAGGCCCACAACAACGGTGACGTCGTCCTCGACGTCAAGGACCTCACCGTCTCCTTCCCGACCGAGGAGGGCCTGGTCCGGGCGGTCTCCAACCTCACCTACCAGGCGCGGCTCGGCCGGACGCTGGCCATCGTCGGTGAGTCCGGCTCCGGCAAGTCCGTCTCGAGCATGGCCGTCCTCGGGCTGCACAACATGAAGCGCACGCGCATCACCGGCAGCATCATGCTCGACGGCGAGCAGCTCGTCGGCGCCTCGCGCTCCACGTTCCAGCGGATCCGCAGCGACAAGGTCGCGATGGTGTTCCAGGACCCGCAGAGCTCGCTGCACCCGTTCTACAAGATCGGGGACCAGATCGCGGAGGCCTACCGCACGCACCACAAGGTGTCCCGGGCGGTGGCGAGCAAGCGTGCCGTCGAGATGCTCGACCTCGTCGGCATCCCGAACCCGCAGCGGCGCGCCAAGCAGTACCCCCACGAGTTCTCCGGCGGCATGCGCCAGCGCGCCATGATCGCCCTCGGCCTCGTCAACAACCCGAAGCTGCTCATCGCCGACGAGCCGACGACCGCGCTCGACGTGACCGTCCAGGCGCAGATCCTCGACCTCATCAACGACCTGCGCAAGGAGTTCGGCTCCGCCGTCGTCCTCATCACCCACGACCTCGCTGTCGTCGCGGAGACCGCCGACGACATCGTCGTGATGTATGCCGGACGCGGTGTCGAGAAGGGTGATGCCAAGGAGGTGCTGGCCCGGCCGGCGCACCCCTACACCTACGGTCTGCTCCAGTCGCTGCCCTCGCACTCCGAGGAGCTGGAGGAGCTCAAGGCGATCAAGGGCGCTCCGCCCAGCCTGCTCAACCTGCCGCCCGGCTGCTCGTTCCACCCGCGATGCGCGTTCAAGGACCTCGTGGGCGAGCGCTGCTGGACCGAGCTGCCGGAGTGGCGCCCGGCCCCCGGCATCAACAACCGCCTCATCCGGTGCCATCTGGAGGACCCGGTGGGCACCATCGCCGCGGACGAGGAGGCCAGCCGATGAGCGACAAGACCCTGCTCGAGGTCACCGACCTGGTGCGCTACTTCCCGTTCCGTGAGATCCAGGGCCTGCGCATGGTCAAGGCCAGCGTCCGGGCCGTCGACGGGATCAGCTTCTCCGTCCAGGAGGGCCAGACGCTCGGTCTGGTGGGCGAGTCCGGCTGTGGCAAGTCGACGACGTCACGGCTGGTGACCCGGCTCGACACGCCGACGTCGGGCAAGATCGTCTTCGAGGGCCGCGACATCACGACTCTCAAGGAGTCGCAGCTGCGGGACATCCGCCGCGACATCCAGATGATCTTCCAGGACCCCTACTCGTCGCTGAACCCACGCCACACCATCGGCTCGATCCTCACGACGCCGCTGAAGGTGCACGGCCTGCACAAGGGCCGGGAGAAGCAGCGGGTCAAGGAGCTGCTCGAGCTCGTCGGCCTCAACCCGGAGCACATCAACCGCTACCCGTCGGAGTTCTCCGGCGGACAGCGCCAGCGCATCGGGATCGCCCGCGCCCTCGCCGTGGAGCCGAAGCTGATCATCGCCGACGAGCCGGTCTCGGCCCTCGACGTGTCGATCCAGGCGCAGGTGATGAACCTGCTCGCGAAGCTGCGTGACGAGCTCGGTCTCGCGTTCATCTTCGTGGCGCACGACCTCGGCGTGGTCCGGCACTTCTGTGACCAGGTCGCGGTCATGTACCTCGGCAAGATCGTCGAGTACGGCGACAAGCGCAACATCTACGAGCGGCCCGAGCACCCCTACACGCAGGCGCTCCTGTCGGCGGCACCGGACATCAACGTCGCCCGCGGCGTGCCCCCGCGTGAGCGGATCCGCCTGGTGGGTGACGTGCCGAGCCCGATCGACCCGCCGAGCGGGTGTCGGTTCCGGACGCGGTGCTGGAAGGCGCAGGAGCTGTGTGCCACCGAGGAGCCGCCGCTCGTCGAGTCGACGAACGCGCACCTGCCGATCCAGGGCCGGGAGAACGGGCTGCACCTGCAGGCGTGCCACTTCCCGGAGATCAAGCCGGCCCTGGTCGCCGAGGTCCCTGCGTGAGGGGCTGAGGCCAGAAGCCCGCTCACAGCAGTCGTATGCCGCTCAGCTCAGCGAGCTGAGCGGCATACCGCTGTCGTGGGGCCGGCAACGCGTGTCGGATAGGGTTGAGCATTGCCCGCGCGCCAACCGCACGGGTCATCCCTGCCGCCCACACACAAGGACCGCCACCGCATGGAAACCGCCGAGATCAGGCGTCGCTGGCTCTCGTTCTTCGAGAGCCGCGGTCACACCGTCGTCCCGAGTGCACCGCTGCCCTTCGACGACCCGAACCTGCTCTTCGTCAATGCCGGCATGGTGCCCTTCAAGCCGTACTTCCTGGGCCAGGAGACGCCCGACTACCCCCGGGCCACCTCGGTGCAGAAGTGTGTCCGCACCCCCGACCTGGAGGAGGTCGGCAGGACGAGCCGGCACGGCACCTTCTTCCAGATGAACGGCAACTTCTCCTTCGGCGACTACTTCAAGGAAGGCGCCATCGCGTTCGCGTGGGAGCTGCTGACCAAGCCGCAGCAGGAGGGCGGCTACGGCCTCGACCCCGAGCGGCTCTGGGCGACGGTCTACGAGGACGACGACGAGGCCGCCGAGCTGTGGCTCGAGCTGACCGACATCCCGCCGGCGCGCATCGTCAAGCGCGGCAAGGCCGACAACTACTGGCACATGGGGGTGCCGGGCCCCGGCGGCCCGTGCAGCGAGATCTTCGTCGACCGCGGCGCCGAGTACGGCCGCGAGGGCGGCCCGGCCGTCGACGAGGACCGCTACATGGAGATCTGGAACCTCGTCTTCATGCAGTACGACCTGTCCGCGGTGCGCAGCAAGGTCGACTTCGACGTCGCGGGGCCGCTGCCCGCGCGCAACGTCGACACCGGGATGGGGCTCGAGCGGATGGCGAGCATCCTGCAGGGCGTCGACAACCTCTACGAGATCGACGAGGTGTTCCCGGTCCTCGACAAGGCGGCCGAGATGGCGGGCAAGGCCTATGGCGCGGCCCCGAGCCACATCGCCTCCGAGAGCCACCCCGACGACGTGCGCCTGCGCGTCGTGGCGGACCACGTCCGCACCTGCTTGATGCTCATCGGCGACGGCGTCACCCCGAGCAACGAGGGACGTGGCTACGTCCTGCGCCGCATGCTCCGTCGGGCGGTCCGTTCGATGGTGCTCCTCGGGGTCGACGAGCCGGCGATGCCGCATCTGCTGCCCGTCAGCATGGAGCAGATGAGCAAGTCCTACCCGCAGCTGCGCAGCGACTTCGACCGGATCAGCCAGGTGGCCTATGCCGAGGAGGACGCGTTCCGCCGCACCCTCTCGTCCGGCACGACGATCCTCGACACGGCGGTGGGCCGGATCAAGGCGTGGCCCCAGGCGCCGCAGCAGCTGAGCGGCGAGCAGGCCTTCACCCTCCACGACACCTACGGGTTCCCGATCGACCTGACCCTCGAGATGGCGGCCGAGCAGGGCGTCGAGGTCGACGAGGCGGGCTTCCGCCGGCTGATGGCCGAGCAGCGCGACCGCGCGAAGGCGGACGCCCGCGCCAAGAAGACCGCCCACGGCGACATGCACGTCTACCGGCAGATCGCCGACGGGCTCGGCCGCGACGTCGAGTTCACCGGCTACGACGAGGTCGTCTCGGAGGGCCGTGTCGCGGGCATCATCCGCGGCGGCGAGAACGTCGATGCGGCGAGCGTCGGCGACGAGATCGAGATCGTCCTCGACCGGACTCCGTTCTATGCCGAGGGCGGCGGCCAGCTCGCCGACGGCGGCCTCATCGAGCTCGAGAACGGCGCCATCATCGACGTGCGCGACGTCCAGAAGCCGATCAACGGGCTCATCGTGCACCGCGCCTCGGTCGTCCAGGGGGAGGTCAACCCGGGCGAGCTCGGGTTCGCCAAGGTCGACATCGACCGCCGCCGGTCGATCTCGCGCGCCCACACCGCAACTCACATGGTGCACAAAGCGATTCGCGAGGCCGTCGGCGACACCGCCACGCAGGCCGGGTCCGAGAACGCGCCCGGCCGGTTCCGCTTCGACTTCAAGGCACAGCACGCGGTGCCCGGCTCCGTCCTGTCCGACGTCGAGGCCAAGGTCAACGCGCTGCTGCTCGAGGACCTGCCGGTCCACGCCGAGATCATGACGCAGCAGGAGGCGCACGACATCGGTGCGATGGCCCTGTTCGGGGAGAAGTACGGCAACGAGGTGCGGGTCGTCTCGGTCGGCGACTGGGCGCGTGAGCTGTGCGGTGGCACGCACGCCCAGCGCTCCGGGCAGCTCGGTGTCGTCAAGCTCCTCGGTGAGTCGTCCATCGGCTCCGGCGTGCGCCGCGTCGAGGCGCTCGTCGGCGCCGACGCCTACTCCTTCCTCGCCCGCGAGGCGGCGATCGTCGGCCAGCTCGCCGAGATCGTCAAGGCCCGGCCCGAGGAGCTGCCCGAACGGATCTCCGGCATCCTCGGCAAGCTCAAGGACGCGGAGAAGGAGATCGCCGCGGTGCGCCAGGCGCAGGTCCTCGGTGCCGCAGCGGGCCTGGTCACCACCGCCCGCGACATCGGCGGTGTGAGCTTCGTCAGCCACGACGCGGGCACCGACGTCACCGCCGACGACCTGCGCGCCCTCGTGCTCGACGTGCGCCACCGGCTGGGCAACGACCGGCCGGCGCTCGTCTCGATGGCCGCCGTCAACCAGGGCCGGCCGATCACCATCGTCGCGACGAACGAGCGCGCCCGGCAGGCCGGCCTTCGGGCTGGTGCCTTCGTGCGCACCGCGGCGCAGCAGCTCGGCGGCGGCGGTGGCGGCAAGGACGACATCGCCCAGGGCGGCGGCTCCGACGCGAGCAAGGTCTCTGCCGCGCTCGGTGCGGTCGAGGACCAGCTGCGCGCGCTGGGTACGTGACGGGGATGCTTCCCGGGGTCCGGATCGGCGTCGACGTCGGCAACGCCCGCGTCGGGATCGCAGCGTCGGACCCCACCGGCAGCTTTGCGCTGCCGGTCGCCACCCTGCCGCGCGACGCGGAGGGCGGCAGCGACCTCGACGAGGTGACGGCGCTCGTGTCCGACCGGCAGGCGGTCGGCGTCGTCGTCGGCCTGCCGCTCCTGCTCTCCGGCGCGGAGGGCGCGGCGGCCCAGATCGCCCGGTCGTATGCCGCCGAGCTGGCGAAGCGGGTCCGCCCGGTCCCCGTGCGCCTCCTCGACGAACGCTTGACGACGGTCGACGCGCACCGCAGACTACGCGACAGCGGTGTGCCGGGCCGGGGGCAGCGGGCCGTCGTCGACCAGGCTGCAGCTGTGCTTATCCTGCAGGTGGCCCTCGACGCCGAGACGCAGTCCGGTGTGCCGGCCGGCGAGACCGTCTCGTCGGCGCGCAAGCCACGGAAGAAGGCCCCACGTCGATGAATGAGCATCTCGAGTCGTCGATCTTCGGCGACCACGACGAGCACGTCGATGCGCCCGTGCCCTCTGACGACCCCGACTCCGGCCGTGCGTCGGCCCCGCTGACCCGTCGCGAGCTGCGGGAGGCCGAGCAGCGCTCCCGCCGCGTGCCCGGCCGCCGGTCGCACAAGCCGCCGGCCTGGCGGCGCTTCGCCGTCATCCTGCTGGCCCTCGTCGTCGTCGGCGGCGGAGTGGCGGTCGCCTACACCTATCTGCGCCCGGTCGTCTCGGGGTTCCTCGAGTCCAACGACTACCCGGGGCCCGGCTCGGGGCAGGTCGAGGTCAAGGTCGAGCAGGGCGACACGGGGGCCGCGATCGCCAAGACGCTCGTCGAGGCGGACGTCGTCAAGTCGAGCAAGGCCTACATCGAGGCAGCCAAGGCCAACCCCAAGAGTGCGGCCATCCAGCCCGGCGCCTACCGGCTCAAGAAGCAGATGTCGGCAGCCGAGGCGGTCGCCATCCTCGTCGACCCCAAGAACCGGATCACCAGCTCGGTGACGATCCGTGAGGGCCTGTGGGCCAAGGAGATCTACGCGGAGCTGTCGAAGCAGACCGGTACGCCGGTCGCCGAGTACACGGCGGCCGCCAAGGACGGTGCGGCGCTCGGCCTGCCGGCTGCGGCCAAGGGAAATGTCGAGGGCTACCTCTTCCCGGCGAGCTACTCCTTCGACCCCGGCACGAGCGCCAAGGACCAGCTCGCGCAGCTGGTCGGCCAGTCCGTCAAGCGCCTCAACGCGCTCGGCGTCCCCGAGGACAAGATGGAGCACGTCGTCACCGTCGCCAGCCTCGTCGAGGCGGAGGCCCGACACCCGGAGGACCGGCCCAAGGTGGCTCGGGTCATCGAGAACCGGCTCGCCAAGAACATGCCGCTGCAGTTCGACTCGACCGTCAACTACGCCGTGGGGAAGCACGGCATCACCACGACGGACGCCGACCGGCAGAGCAAGAACCCGTACAACACCTACGGGCACCCGGGGCTGCCACCGGGACCGATCGGCAACCCGGGCGAGAGCGCCATCAAGGCGGCCGCCGAGCCGGCGCAGGGCCCGTGGCTCTTCTTCGTCACCGTCAACCCCGAGACCGGGGAGACGAAGTTCGCGGCGACCTACGCGGAGCACCAGAAGTACGTCGCGCAGTTCCAGGGCTGGTGCCAGGCCCACAAGGGCACCTGCTGACCCGGCGTCGACGATGAAGTGCGCCGTCTGGGGCTCGCCGATCGAGCACTCGCTCTCGCCCGTCCTGCACCGGGCCGCGTATGCGGCACTCGGTCTGTCGGACTGGACGTACGACCGTCGGAATGTCACGGTCGAGCGCTTCGAGGCGGCCCTGCGCGAGCTCGGCGAAGGATGGCGCGGGCTCTCCCTGACGATGCCGCTCAAGGAGGCCGCCCTGGCCGCCGCCCACGACGCAAGTGTGCAAGCCCGCCAGACGGGCGCGGCCAACACCCTCGTCCGGTCCGACGCGGGATGGGGCGCCGACAACACCGACGTGCACGGCCTGGCCACCGCGCTGCGCGAGTCGGGCCTCGAGCGGGCCGAGAGCCTCGTCATCGTCGGCTCCGGGGCCACGGCGCGCTCCGCCGTCGCGGCGGCGGCGCTCCTGGGGGTACGACGCGTCGCCTTCATGGTCCGTGGGCAGCCGCGGCCCCAGACCCTGCATCAGGCGACCGCGGCCGGGCTCGACGTGACGGCAACGCCGATGGGACGGTGGCCCAGCACCACAGCGGTCATCAGCACGGTGCCGCCCGCCTCGCTCGACGGGCTCACCGACCTGCCCGAGGAACGCGGCGTGGTGCTCGACGTCGTCTACGGGGAGGGGGAGACGCCCCTCCAGCGAGCGGCCCGAGCCCAAGGCTGGACCGTCGTCGAGGGGACGGAGATGCTGCTGCACCAAGCGGCCGAGCAGGTCCGGCTGATGACCGGGCTGCCGGCGCCGGTCCCCGAGATGCGCCACGCCCTCGCCGGCGCGCTTGCCCGCCGGTGAGCTGGGCGCCGGCTGCCGGCACGCCCCTGTGGGTGGTGCTCGCTGCCGCCGTGGCGGGGACGCTCGTGGGCCATCTGCTCGGGGCGCGCCTGCAGACCCGCGGCTACCGCCTCGACGCCGAGGCACAGCGGCCACGGCGGATCCCGGGCTGGGCGGTCGCGCTCGTGCTGGGCCCGGTGTGGGCCGCCCTCGCCTGGCGCTTCGGGCCGGCCGCGCACTGGGCGCTGCTGCCGGCCCTGCTCTGCTTCACGGCCGTCGCGGTGGCCCTCGTCTGGGTCGATCTCGACGTCCACCGGCTGCCCGAAGGCCTCACCCTGCCGGCCTTTCCGATCCTCTTCGTGCAACTCGGGCTCGCCGCATGGGCCGGCGCCGACTGGGGCCTGCTGCTGCGCTCGGTCGTCGGAGCCGTCGCTCTCGGCGCGATCGCCCTGGCGCTCGCCCTCCTCGCCGCGGCGCTGAGGAGCGGCTTCGGGCTCGGCGACGTCGTGCTGTGCGGCCTCGTCGGTCTCGTCACCGGAGCCGTCGGCTGGTGGCACCCGCTCGTCGCGCTCTACAGTGCCTTCCTGCTCGGTGGCGCCTACGCGCTCGTCCACGTTGTGGTGCTGCGCCGGTCGGGGCGCGAGGCCGTCCCGTTCGGGCCGTTCCTCGTCGCGGGGAGCGTGCTCACCCTGTTCGTCGACGTGCCGCCCCTGCTGTGAGCTCACCGGCCCGTCGCACCCGCCGCACCGGCGTGGCGCGGTAGCCCGAGCCGATGCGCCCGTCGAGCACAGCTGAGCGCGGTTGTGACCCGCTGCGGGAGCGAGGACAGTGAAGGGGGTCCCCTCCGCCCCGCAGAAAGGGTCCCATCATGGCCACCCAGCACGTCGGCTACTTCGTCGGAAGCCTCGCCAAGGGCTCGATCAACCGCATCCTGTCGAGGTCGCTGATCCGCCTCGCTCCGGAGCACATGGAGTTCACCGAGATCCCGATCGGCAACCTCCCGCTCTACAGCTACGACTACGACGCGGACTACCCACCGGAGGGCCGGGCCCTGAAGGACGCGATCGCGAAGGTCGACGCGGTCCTGTTCGTCACCCCCGAGTACAACCGGTCGATCCCCGGAGCCCTCAAGAACGCGATCGACTGGGCGAGCCGGCCCTGGGGTGAGAACTCCTTCGCCCGCAAGCCGTCGGCGGTCATCGGTGCCTCACCCGGCCCGATCGGCACGGCCGTCGGGCAACAGAGCCTCAAGCAGGTGCTCGCGTTCTGCAACAGCCCCCTGATGAACGCCGTGGAGGCCTACATCCAGTTCCGGCCGGAGGTCTTCGGCGCGGACGGCGAGGTGAACGACCCGGCCACCGAGGCTTTCCTGCGGGACTACATGCTGGCCTTCCACGAGTTCATCGCGCGCGTCCTGACCGTCCTGCCCAAGGACGAGCTCTGACCCGCTGACTCACGCCGGCCCGCGTCCGCGTGCCGGGCGGCATCCGGCCGACCGGCACGTGCGTGGCAGGATCACGACCATGTTGCGTTGGTTGACCGCCGGTGAGTCCCATGGCCCGGCGCTCGTTGCGGTCCTGGAGGGCCTGCCGACCGGCGTCGAGGTGTCCGCAGACGACCTGCGCCGGGCCCTCGCGCGGCGCCGGCTCGGCTACGGCCGTGGCGCGCGGATGAAGTTCGAGCAGGACGAGGTCGAGTTCCTCGGCGGCGTGCGCCACGGCGTCACCCTCGGCAGCCCGGTCGCCGTCCGGATCGGCAACACCGAGTGGCCGAAGTGGGAGACGGTGATGAGCCCCGAGCCGGTCACGGACGCGGCCTACGCGGCGGCCAGTGACGTCGGCGCGGACAAGGAGGTCGCCCGCAACAAGCCCCTCACCCGCCCACGGCCGGGTCACGCGGACCTCGTCGGCATGCAGAAGTACGGCCACGCCGACGCGCGTCCGGTCCTCGAGCGCGCCTCGGCCCGCGAGACCGCTGCCCGGGTCGCGCTGGGCGAGGTCGCTGGCCGGTTCCTCGAGCAGGCCTACGGCATCCGGCTCGTCTCGCACACCGTCGCGATCGGCCGGGCGGCGGTGGCCCACGGCACGACCCTGCCGGGACCCGACGACGTCGCGGCCCTCGACGCCGACCCCGTCCGCGCCCTCGACCCGACCGGCTCGGCGGCGATGGTCGCCGAGGTCGACGCGGCCCGGAAGGACGGCGACACCCTCGGCGGTGTCGTCGAGGTCCTCGCCTACGACCTGCCGCCGGGACTCGGCTCACACGTGCACTGGGACCGCAAGCTCGACGCCCGCCTGGCCGCCGCGCTCATGAGCATCCAGGCGATCAAGGGCGTCGAGCTCGGCGACGGCTTCGAGACCGCACGCCGGCGCGGGTCGGAGGCGCACGACGAGATGGACCTCGTCGACGGCACGATCCGCCGCCGCACCGGCCGGGCCGGCGGCACCGAGGGCGGCATGTCGACCGGTCAGGTGCTGCGGGTGCGGGCGGCGATGAAACCGATCAGCACCGTCCCGCGAGCGCTCGCCACCGTCGACGTCGCGACGGGCGAGGCAGCCACCGCCATCCACCAGCGCTCGGACGTCTGCGCGGTCCCCGCCGCAGGTGTCGTGGCTGAGGCCATGGTCGCCCTCGTCCTTGCCGAGGCCTGCCTCGAGAAGTTCGGCGGTGACTCGGTGGCGGAGACGCGGCGCAACATGAAGGCCTACCTGGCGGCGATCCCCGAGGGGATGCGCACATGGTGAGCGACCCCGCCACCCGACCCCTTGCCGTCCTCGTCGGGCCGCCGGGCTCCGGCAAGACGACGGTCGGGCGTGCCCTCGCTGCTCGGCTCGGGGTCGACCTGCACGACACCGACCTCGCCATCGAGGCGTCCACGGGTCGCACCATCGCGGACATCTTCATCGAGGAGGGGGAGCCGGTCTTCCGCGACCTCGAGCGGGCGGAGGTCGCCCGTGCCCTCGCGGAGACAACCGGTGTCCTGGCCCTCGGTGGTGGCGCGGTCATGGACGCAGAGACCCGCGCGGCCCTCGAGGGCCACACCGTCGTGTTCCTCGACGTGGCGATCGCGGACGCCAGCAAGCGAATCGGCTTCGACCAGTCGAGGCCGCTGCTCGCGGTGAACCCTCGGGCCGGCTGGGTCGCGCTCATGAAGCAGCGACGCCCGGTCTACGAGGCGGTCGCCAGCCACACGGTCGACACGGCGGGGCGCGCGCCCGAGGACATCGCCGCCGAGATCGCCGGCCTGTTGGGGGAGCGCAGGTGAGCGACGCGACGACGATCCGGGTCGGCGACGACTACGACGTCGTGATCGGTCGCGACCTGCTCTCCGAGGTCGGCGGGTTGCTCGGTGACGGGGTCGAGCGCGTGCTCGTCGTCCACTCGGCCGCGCTGAGCGGGTTCGCCGAGTCCGTCGCGGACTCCCTGCTGCGACAGGGGTATGCCGCTTCGCTGGCAGCGGTGCCCGACGCGGAGGCCGCGAAGACGGCGGGCGTCGCCAGCCGCCTCTGGGCCCAGCTGGGCCAGGCCGGCTTCACCCGTTCGGACGCGATCGTCGGGGTCGGTGGCGGCGCCGTCACCGACCTCGCCGGCTTCGTCGCAGCCACCTGGCTGCGCGGCGTCAGGGTGGTGCACGTGCCCACGACGCTGCTCGGCATGGTGGATGCGGCGGTCGGTGGCAAGACCGGCATCAACACGTCGGAGGGCAAGAACCTCGTCGGGGCCTTCCACGCCCCGGCGGGCGTGCTCTGTGACCTCGACGTCCTCGCGACCCTGCCCCATGCCGACCTCGTCGCCGGTCTCGCCGAGGTGATCAAGGCAGGGTTCATCGCCGACCCCGAGATCCTCGAGCTCGTCGAGGCCGACCCGGTCGGCGCACGCCGCGCCGACAACCGGCACCTGCGGGAGCTGGTCGAGCGGGCCGTGCGGGTCAAGGCGGACGTGGTCTCGGCCGACCTCAAGGAGGCCTCGCTGCGCGAGATCCTCAACTACGGGCACACCTTCGGCCACGCCATCGAGCAGGTCGAGCACTTCTCGTGGCGGCACGGCGAGGCGGTCAGTGTCGGCATGGTCTACGTCGCCGAGCTGGCTCGACTGTCCGGGCACGCCGACGACGGGCTGGTGGCTCGGCACCGGGACGTGCTGACCTCGGTCGGTCTGCCCACCACCTACCGGGGCGACCGATGGGAGGACCTGCTGACCGCGATGCGCCGCGACAAGAAGTCACGCGGGTCGACCCTGCGCTTCGTCGTGCTGGACGGCCTGGCTCGTCCGAACCGCCTCGTCGGGCCGAGCGACGACCTGCTCCGCGGGGCTTACACGCTCGTCGCGGGTGGCTGAGCCGTCCGCGTGGAGCAGGCACAACGGCATACGGCCTCTTCTACACTCGCGGTCATGACGGCTCCCACGGTCTTCGTCCTGTCCGGTCCCAACCTGGGCCGGCTCGGCACGCGCGAGCCGGAGGTCTACGGCTCGGACACCCTCGCCGACGTGCACGACGCCGTCCGCCGCGAGGCGGAGCACCTGGGCCTCGTCGCCGACTGCCGGCAGACCAACCACGAGGGTGAGCTCATCGACTGGCTGCACGAGGCGGTCGACGCCGGCGCGGATGTCGTGCTCAACCCCGGGGCCTTCACGCACTACTCGTATGCCGTCCGCGACGCATGCGCGATCGTGACGACGAGCGGCCGGTCCCTCGTCGAGGTGCACCTGTCCAACCCCGCAGCCCGCGAGGAGTTCCGGCATACCTCCGTCGTCGCGCCGGTCGCGACCGGGTATGTCGCCGGCTTCGGGCTGCAGAGCTACCTGCTCGCCCTCCGTGCACTCGTCTGAGCCAAGCGGTGAGGACCCGACCGAGCGCCAGCGAGGGAGGCCCGGAGCCGCGGTTCGGCTCAGGCGAGCGATGAACGCGTCTGAGCCAAGCGGTGAGGACCCGACCGAGCGCCAGCGAGGGAGGCCCGGAGCCGCGGTTCGGCTCAGGCCAGTGGCCCGGGGAGCGGCTGGGCGTGCACGACGGTCAGCTCTGAGACGGCTCGCGTGAGCACGACGTAGAGGCGTCGCAGGCCGGTCCGCTCGTCCGGCTCGGCCGCCGCGATCGCCGCGGGCTCGACGACGACGACCCGGTCGAACTCGAGTCCCTTGGCGACGCTGGCCGGCACGACCTCGACCTGGTGGTCCTCGTCGTCGCCGTGGTCCAGGTCGAGCCGGCCGAAGCCGAGCCCGGCGTGCTCCAGCTCCCTCCCGAGGGCGGGCACCATGGCGTCCGGTGCGATGACGCCGACCGAGCCGGCCGCGCCTGTCGCCTCGCGCACTGCTCGGCCCACCACGGTGAAGAGGTCTGCCGGCACCGCCGCGGTGATCCGCAACCGGCCCTGGTTGGAGCGGACGGACGTGGGTGCGCCGAGCCCGGGCGCCACGAGCGGCAGCAGCCGGGCGGCATACTCGATGACCGCGGCGGGCACACGGAAACCGCGGTCGAGCACGACGAGGTCGTGTGAGGGCTTGCCGAGGTGGTGCATCGCGTCCTGCCACGAGCTCGTCGCCCAGGGCGTCGTGCCCTGGGCGATGTCACCGAGGACGGTCACCGACCCGGTCGAGCAGCGCCGGCCGACGGCTCGCAGCTGCATGGGGGAGAGGTCCTGTGCCTCGTCGAGGACGACGTGGCCGAGGCTCGGCTCCCGCTCGAGCAGGTCGGCCAACTCGTCGAGCAGCGCCATGTCGGCCCGGCTCCAGCGAGCGGCTCCCTTGGTGCTGGCCGGCTTGTCCCAGAGGAGCATTCGTTGCTCGTCGGGGGAGAGGTCGTCGGCGGCGGCAGTGGCGAGCACCTGGGCGTCGGAGAACAGCCGGTACAGGACGGCCGCCGGGTCGAGCGCCGGCCAGAGGTCGGCAACGTAGGCGCGGACCGGCCCGGACCGCGCCACGGCGTCCTGCACGCGGTCGTCGGGGGCGTCACCCGCACGCTCCATCTCGAGGAGCACCTGATGGGCGAGCCGCATCGGGAGCAGGCTGCGGGCCGAGGAGTAGCGCACGCCGCGCGAGGCGAGCTCGTCGAGCACCTCCTGCGCCACGTAGGCCGGCACTCGCCAGCGACGCACGCCCCGGGGCACGACGAGGGCCTCTGTCGGACGCCGCACGTGTGACCACACGGCGCGCCGCAGCACGGCGGCCATCCGCGCCTCGCCCTTGAGCGCAGCGACGGCCGCCGGCTCGTCAGCCCGGACCCGGCCGTGGTCGAGCAGGGAGTCGATCGTGGCGTGCGAGACCCGGAGCTCGCCGAGCGAGGGCAGCACGGCCCCGATGTGGTCGAGGAAGGCACGGTTGGGCCCGACCACGAGCACGCCGGACCTCTCCAGCCGGTCCCGGAACGAGTAGAGCAGCCACGCGGCCCGATGCAGTCCCACCGCGGTCTTGCCGGTCCCGGGAGCGCCCTGCACGCAGATCGACTGGGCGAGGTCGCCCCGGACGATCTCGTCCTGCTCGGGCTGGATCGTCGAGACGATGTCGCGCATCGGGCCCGTCCGGGGGCGCTCGATCTCGGCCGCCAGCAGCGCGCCCGCCGACCCGTCTCGCCCGGTCCCACCGGCCGCCCGAAGGTACTCGTCCTCGAGCGCGGTGAGCCGCCCGTGCTCGACGCCGAAGCGCCGCCGGAGCACAACGTCCATGGGGTCCTGGCGCGACGCCCGGTAGAAGGCGGTCGAGAGGGGAGCGCGCCAGTCGACGACGACCGGGTCTCCTGCCTCGTCACTGACGTGGCGACGACCGATGTGGAAGCACTCCGGCGGCCCGTCCTGCGGTGCGACGTCGATGCGGCCGAAGAACAACGTGGTGCGCGGGTCGTCCTGCAGCGACGCGATGCGCCGGGCGAGGACCCGGGAGAGCACCTCGCCGCTGATCGCGTCGCTCGCCCGTGACGCGTCCAGCGCCTCAGCCGCGGCACGCATCCGGCCGAGCTGCGCCCGGGCACGGTCGAGGAAGGCCTGCTCACGGGCGAGCTCGAGCGTCGGGTCGTCACCCGCGGGGCCGGGATGCGACGCGGCCGTGGGGCCGGTCGGGGCATCGGACGCGCGCACGGCCACGGCACCTCTCGTGAACGGGGGGAAGGAGCGGACGGACGACGCTACACCCACGCGAGCAGCACCGACACCGACGATTCCGCGTTCGGTGGCGCCCACGGCTAGACTTACGCGGCAAACTTCCTTCGTCCGTGACTTCGCCATGCCTGCATGAGCGAGCTGAGCGGCATACGAGAGAGATTCCTTCGTGGCAACGACCAACGACCTGAAGAACGGCATGGTGCTCAACATCGACGGGCAGCTGTGGTCCGTCGTCGAGTTCCAGCACGTCAAGCCGGGCAAGGGCCCCGCGTTCGTGCGGACCAAGCTCAAGAACGTCGTCTCCGGCAAGACGCTCGACAAGACGTTCAACGCGGGCGTCAAGGTCGAGACGAGCAACGTCGACAAGCGCACGATGCAGTACCTCTACAAGGACGGCGCCGACTTCGTCTTCATGGACACCGACACCTACGACCAGCTCAACGTGTCGGAGGCGACGGTCGGCGACGCGGCGAACTACATGCTCGAGAACCAGAACGCGATCGTCGCCACGCACGAGGGCACGCCGCTCTACGTCGAGCTGCCGGCCTCCGTCGTCCTCGAGATCACCCACACCGAGCCGGGCCTGCAGGGCGACCGCTCCACCGGCGGCACCAAGCCGGCCACCCTCGAGACCGGCGCGCAGATCCAGGTGCCGCTCTTCCTCGAGACGGGCACGAAGGTCAAGGTCGACACCCGCGACGGGTCCTACCTGGGCCGCGTCAACTGACTTGGGCGCTCGTACCAAGGCCCGGGCCCGGGCCCTCGACATCCTCTTCGAGGCGGACCAGCGCGACGTCAACGCGCTCGGACTGCTCGAGGAGCGCCTCCGCGACCCCGAGTCGCGGGTCGGCAACAACCCCTACACGGCACAGCTGGTGCGCGGCGTCGTGGAGAAGTGGACCGACATCAACGCCGCGCTGACCGACTACAGCCAGGGCTGGACCCTCGAACGGATGCCGGCGGTCGACCGGGCCATCCTCCGGCTCGGCGCATGGGAGGTCCTGTTCAACGACGAGACCCCCGACGCGGTGGCGATCTCAGAGGCGGTCGCCCTCGCCACCGAGCTGTCGACCGACGAGTCGCCGGCCTTCGTCAACGGGTTGCTGGCGCGCCTCGCCGAGGTCAAGGAGACCATCCGCTAGCGCCATCCGGCCGTATGCCGCACAGCTGGCTCCAGCGTCGGCGCGGGCTCCCGGCCGGGTGAGGATGGGCCGAAGGTCCCACGCCGTGCCACCGGTCGGCGCGCGACGATGGGCTCGTGGCCCCCACTCAGTCCACCCAGGCGATCGGTCGTGCGCGCGGCCTGACGTCCGAGGAGGCCGCCCGGCGTCTCGCGGTGGTCGGCCCCAACGCGGTGCGCACGCACCGGGCGCAGTGGCTCCCGGTGCTGGTCGCACAGCTGCGCTCGCCGCTCCTCGTCCTGCTCGCCGGGGCCGCCGCCGTGTCGTTCTTCCTCGGCGAGCAGACCGACGCCGTCATCATCGGCGTCATCCTCGTCGTCTCGGTCGGCCTCGGGTTCACCAACGAGTACCGGGCCGCCCGGGCGGCCGAGGCGCTGCACTCCCGGATCCGGCACGAGGCGATGGTGGTGCGCGACGGCGTCCCGGTCCGGGTCGACGTCGTCGGCCTCGTGCCCGGTGACCTCGTGCAGCTGCAGCGGGGACAGGTCGTCCCGGCCGACCTGCTGCTCCTGTCGACCGCGACACTGCTGTGCGACGAGGGGATCCTCACCGGGGAGACGGCGCACGTGGAGAAGCAGGCGGCATCGGACGGGGCCGCTCAGGTGGCCGAGCTGGACGACCCCACCCGGGCGTGGATGGGCACCGTCGTCGTCGGCGGCTCGGGCCTCGGCGTCGTCACCGCGACCGGGGGCCGGACCGAGTTCGGGCGGCTGGCCCTCGCCCTCGGGAGCCGCCACGGCGAGACGGAGTTCCAGGCCGGCCTGCGCCGGTTCTCGGGGCTGCTCGTCATCGTCGCCGGTGCCCTGACGACCTGCGTCTTCGTCGCCAACATGGTTTTGCACCGGCCCCTCATCGACGCGCTGCTGTTCTCGCTCGCGATCGCCGTCGGGATCACCCCGCAGCTGCTGCCGGCCATCGTCTCGATCAGCCTGGCCGTCGGCTCCCGCACCCTGGCCCGCCAGCGGGTCCTCGTCAAGCGGCTCGTCTGCATCGAGGACCTCGGCGACACCGAGATCCTCATGACGGACAAGACGGGCACCCTCACCGAGGGACGGATGGAGCTGATGCGGTCGCTCGGGCCGGACGGCGCCCCGTCCGACGAGCCGGTCACCATTGCGTTGCCCTGCACGAGTGCACCTGCCTCGGTGCTTCCCGTCGGGGAGGTGACACCGGCGGACCTCGACGTGCTCGACGCAGCCCTCTGGGCCTCACCGCTCGCCCGACGGCCGAGGTCGCTCGTGGCCCCGCTGCGGCGCGTCGCCGTGCTGCCCTTCGACCACGACCGGCAGCGTGCCTCGGTGGTCGTCGAGCACCCCGACGGCCGCCGCGAGCTGTGGGTCAAGGGCGCTCCCGAGCAGGTCCTCGCAGCCTGCGGCTTCGTCCCGCCCGGCACGCGCGACCTGCTCGACGCCGAGTTCTCGGCCGGTGGCCGCGTCGTCGCAGCAGCACGGCGAGTGCTCGGGGCCGGCGTGGGCGACGAGCTCGACGTGAGGCAGGAGCGCGACCTCGACCTCGTCGGGTTCCTCGTCTTCAGCGACCCGCCCAAGGCATCCGCGCGCGTGGCCCTCGTCCGGCTCCGCTCCCTCGGGATCGACGTCAAGCTCATCACCGGCGACAACCCGCTCGTCGCGCAGCGGGTCTGCGCGGAGCTCGGCCTCGAGGTCCGGGCCGTGGCGACCGGCGCCGAGCTGCGCGGGCTCGACGACTCCGCCCTGCGCGACCTCGTCGCCGGCACGACGATCTTCGCCCGCGTCACCCCCGAGGACAAGCAGCGCATCGTGCGGGCGCAGCGGGCGAGCGGCTTCGACGTCGCGTTCCTCGGTGACGGCGTCAACGACGCGAGCGCGATCCACGCCGCAGACATCGGCATCTCGGTCGACACGGCGACCGACGTCGCCAAGGACGCCGCCGACATCGTCCTGCTCGAGAAGGACCTCGGGGTCCTCGCCGACGGGGTCGTCGAGGGCAGGCGCATCTTCGCCAACACGATCAAGTACGTCCTGATGGGGACGTCGAGCAACTTCGGCAACATGTTCTCGGCCGCGATCGCCTCGGCGATCCTGCCCTTCCTGCCGATGCTGCCGCCGCAGATCCTGCTCGGCAACCTGCTCTACGACACGAGCCAGCTCGCGATCCCGGGCGACACCGTCGACGCCGAACAGCTGCGCCGCCCATCGCACTGGGACCTGCGCCTCGTCCGCCGCTGGATGGTGCTGTTCGGTCCGGTGAGCTCCGCCTTCGACCTCGGCACGTTCGCGGTGCTGCTGTGGGTCTTCCATGCCGACGCCGCGCTGTTCCACGCCGGCTGGTTCGTCGAGTCGCTCGCGACCCAGGCGCTCGTGATCTTCGTGATCCGCACCCGGCGCTCGCCGTTCTACCGAAGTCGCCCGAGCGTGGGGCTCGTCGTGGCCGTGCTGGCCGCTGTGCTGGGCGGGGTCGCGCTGCCCTTCACGCCCCTGGGGCCGCCGCTCGGCTTCGTCCCGCTCCCGGGCTCGCTGCTGGCCGTCATCGTCGCCATGGTCGCGGCCTACCTGGTCCTCGTCGAGGTGGCCAAGCGCCGCTTCTTCCGGCTGGCCCGGTCCGGGCTGCCGGACAGCCGGCCGCGACGCCGTCCCCCGCACGAGCGTCGGGTGCGCCGCAGGGCCGCGCGGTTCAGCTCACCGCACCTCGACGCGCGAGGTGGGTGAGCGGCATACGGCTAGGTTGGGGGCGTGAGCGCCCGCCTCCTCGTCGTCCACCACACGCCCTCGCCGGCCGTCCAGGAGATCCTCGAGTCCGTGCTCGCCGGCACACATGCCGACGGCATCGACGGGGTCGAGGTCGAGGCACGGCCCGCGCTGTCGGCGAGCGTGAGCGACCTGCTCGCGGCCGACGGCCTGCTGCTCGGCACGCCGGCGAACATCGGCTACATGAGCGGTGCGCTCAAGCACTTCTTCGACACGGTCTACTACCCGACCCTCGAGGCCAAGCCGGGCCTGCCGTACGGCTACTGGGTGCACGGCAACAACGACACGGAAGGGGCGCGACGGGCGATCGAGTCCATCGCCGGCGCCCTCGGCTGGGTCATCGCGGCCGAGCCGCTGCTCGTGACCGGCGCGGTCGACAAAGCGGTTCGCGAGGCGGCGTTCGAGCTCGGCGGCACCCTCGCGGCAACCCTGATGGGGGACTGAGGGCCCCGGCCAGCCGACCGGGGCCCTGTCACGGTGCGTCAGAACGCGGGCAGCACCGCGCCGTCGTTCCACGTCTTCTCGATGTACTGCTTGACCTCGGGGGAGTGCAGCAGGCCGTCGAGCTTCTTCAGGGCGGCGTTGTTCTCCTCGTCCTTGCGGATCGCGACGATGTTGGCGTAGGGGTTGTCCTGGCCGGACTCGACGAGGATCGCGTCCTTCGCCGGGCTGAGGCCCGCCTCGATCGCATAGTTGCCGTTGATGACCGCAGCGTCGAAGTCGTCGAGCGACCGGACGAGCTGAGCCGGGTCGGTCTCCTTGAACGTGAGGTGCTTCGGATTGCTCGCGATGTCGAACAGCGTCGCGTTCGTCGCGTTCTTGCCGTCCTTGAGCGTGATGAGCCCGGCCTTGACGAGCAGCTCGAGCGCCCGGCCCTGGTTGGAGGGGTCGTTGTTGATCCCGACCTGCGCGCCGTCCTTGAGCTCGTTCGGCGCCGTGACCTTCTTGGAGTAGAGGCCGAAGGGCTCGATGTGCACGCCTGCGAAGTGGGCGAACTCGTAGCCCTTCTCCTGCACCTGGGCGTCGAAGTACGGCACGTGCTGGAAGTAGTTCGCGTCGAGCGTGCCCTCGGCGAGCTGGACGTTGGGCTGGACGTAGTCGTCATAGAGCTTGATGTCGAGCTTGAGGCCTGCCTTCGCGGCCAGGTTGTCCTGGACGAACTGGAGGATCTTCGCGTGCGGGGTCGGGCTCGCGCCGATGGTGATCGTCGTGACGCCCCCCTCGGTCTTCGGGCCGGTCGGGGCGGCGTTCGAGGTCGCGCCGCAGGCGCTGAGTGCGAGCGCGCCGACAGCGATGGTTGCGGCGATGGGCAGGGCACGGGACATGGGAGTTTCCTTTCGGGTCAAACAGATCGGGCGGTATGCCGCTGAGCTGGGTTGCGTGCGTAGGTGCGGTGGGCGCGCCTCCGGGGGATGCGCTTCAGCGGTGGTCGATGCGGCGGACGACGAGGTCGCCGACCACCTGCACGAGCTGGACGATGACGACGAGCAGGACGACGGCGGCGATCATCACGTCGCTCTGGAACCGGTTGTAGCCGTAGGACATCGCCGTCGCGCCGAGCCCGCCGCCGCCGACGGCGCCGGCCATCGCGGTGTACGACACGAGGGCGATGACCGTGGTGGTCAGGCCGGCCACCAGTCCGGGCGCGGCCTCGGCGAGCAGGACCTGCCGGACGATCTGGCCGTCGCTCGCCCCCATCATCTGTGCGGCCTCGACCTTGCCGCCCGGCACCTCGCGCAGCGACGTCTCGACGAGGCGGGCGTAGAAGGGGATCGCCCCGACCGTGAGTGGCACGACGGCGGCCTGCCAGCCCGCGCTCGTGCCCACGACGAAGCGCGTGAACGGGATGATGGCGATCATCAGGATGAGGAACGGCAGCGACCGACCGACGTTGACGACCGCTCCGAGCGCGCGGTTGAGGGCGGGTGCCGGCCGCAGGCCGTTGGGGCCGGTCACGTGCAGGAGAACGCCGAGGGGGAGGCCGCCGAGGAGGGTGAAGACGGAGGCCAGGAGGGTCATCAGCAGCGTCTCCTGGGTCGCCGGCCACATGCCCTCGGTGATGACCGGGTTGTCGAGCCAGGTGCCGTCGGCCAGGTGCGTCATGCCGCCACCTCCGCGGCGAGGCCCTGCCCGCTGAGCAGGTCCGTGACGCGCTCTGCCGCGTCGCTGTCGGCGACCTCGAGCTGGAGGCGCCCGACGCGGTGGCCGTCGATCGTCTCGAGGGTCGCCGCGGCGATCTCGGCGGGGATGCCGGCAGCGTCGAGGACCGCGAGGACGTCGCGCGCGCTGCGGACCTGCGCCGAGCCGCCCAGGGAGACGGCGACCAGCCGCCCGGCGCGGTCGGGGTCGCTGGGTGGCAGTGGCACGAGGGCCCGCGCCAGCGGGGTGTCGCCCGAGGTCACGACGTCGAGGAGGCCGCCGGACTGGGCGACACGGCCCCGGTCGAGCAGGGTGACCGAGTCGCACGCCTCGCGCACGACGGAGGGCTCGTGGGTGATGACGACGACCGTGATGCCGAGCCGGTCGCGCAGGCGACGGAGCAGGTCGAGGATCTGTCGGGTCGTCTCGGCGTCGAGGGCCGAGGTGGGCTCGTCGCAGAGCAGCACGGGCGGACGCGTCGCGAGGGCGCGGGCGATGCCGACCCGCTGCTGCTGCCCGCCGGAGAGCTGGGCCGGGTAGCTGTCGGCCCGGTCCGCGAGTCCGACGAGCTCGAGCAGCTCGGCGACGCGGCCCTCGCGCTCCGCCCGGCCGGCACCGGCCACCTCGAGCGGGTGCGAGACGTTGCCCGCGGCGGTGCGGGAGGAGAGCAGGTGGACGTCCTGGAAGACCATGCCGATCGAGCGTCGGGCCCGGCGCAGCGCCGCGCCACGCAGCCCGTCGATGCGCGTGCCGGCGATCTGCACCTCGCCGCTCGTCGGCGGCTCGAGACCGGTCAGGCACCGGATGAGGGTCGACTTGCCGGCACCCGACGGCCCGACGATGCCGTGGATCTCACCGGCCGGGATCTCGAGGGAGATGTCCTCGAGGGCGCGGACGCTGCCGAACTGCTTGCTGACGCCGGAGAGGCGGATGAGTGGGGGACGGGCGGGCACGGTGGCTCCTGGTGGGCACAGGTGGTCGATGGGCAGGACGAAGGGAGCGCGAGGCGCTCGGGAGCGCGGCGTGCAGCGCTGCGGGGCGGCGGGCTGCCCCGGGGTGGTGATCGGTGCCGAGGAGGAGTCAGCAGGCGAACGCCGAGCCGCACGCACGGCGACACATTCGGCCGGTGCGGCCAGTGTCGGTGCGGGGCATCAGCACGGCGGGAATCACAGGGTCAGATAACACGAAATTATGAATGGCTGTCAAAACGGGGCGACCCGCGTCCCGGATGACGGACCACGAGGGTGCGGTCGATGGGGCTTCGCGATGTGGACGCGGTCGGGAGCACTCCTGTCCGGCCGGTATGCTCGCTCGCGATCGACATCCTTTAACCACCGTCCTGTGAGGCGGGGAAGGAGGTCAGGCCGCTGTGACCTGCCCTGAGCCCACTGCACCGGCCACCGTTCCGCAGATTCCGCCCGATGCCCGCGACGTCATGGTCGCGGACGACATCTCCCGGGCGCTGCGTCGCATCGGTCACGAGATCATCGAGCGCAACAAGGGCGCCGCCGACCTCGTCGTGCTCGGCATCCCGTCCCGCGGTGTGCCGCTCGCCGAGCGCCTCGCCGCCGCCATCAGCCAGGTGGAGGGCATCGACGTGCCGGTCGGCCAGCTCGACGTGACCCTCTATCGCGACGACCTGCGGCGCCAGCCGACCCGAGCCGCCGGCCGCACCGACATTCCCGCCGGCGGAATCGACGACAAGGTCGTGGTCCTGGTCGACGACGTCCTCTACTCGGGTCGGACCATCCGGGCGGCCCTCGACGCGCTCGCCGAGCTGGGCCGGCCCCGGGCGGTCCGCCTCGCGGTCCTCGTCGACCGCGGGCACCGTGAGCTGCCGATCCGCGCGGACCACGTCGGCAAGAACCTGCCGACCTCGCGCGAGGAGCGTGTCCACGTGCGCCTGGCCGAGGTCGACGGCGCGGACGCCGTCCGGATCAGCGGCGGTGAGCGCCGATGACCCGCCACCTCATCTCGTCGGCCGACCTCACCCGGCACGACGTCGAGTCGATCCTGGCGACCGCCGAGTCGATGCACGACGTGCAGCGGCGCGAGGTCAAGAAGGTCCCCACCCTGCGCGGACGCACGGTCATCAACTTCTTCTTTGAGGACTCGACGCGGACCCGGTCGTCCTTCGAGATCGCCGGCAAGTGGATGTCGGCCGACACGATCAACCTCTCGGCCAAGGGCTCCTCCACCTCGAAGGGCGAGAGCCTGCGGGACACGGCGATGACCGTCGACGCCATGGCGGTCGACGCCCTCGTCATCCGGCACAACGCGTCCGGGGCGGCACGCCAGGTGTCGCAGTGGGTCCGGTGCAGCGTCATCAACGCCGGGGACGGCACCCACGAGCACCCCACCCAGGCCCTGCTCGACGCGTACACGCTGCGGAGCCGGATGGGCCGGCTCGACGGCAAGCACGTCGTCATCGTCGGGGACCTGACGCACTCCCGGGTCTTCCGCAGCAACGTCATCACCCTGAAGACGCTCGGCGCCCGCGTCACGGTCGTCGCCCCTCCGACGTTGATGCCGGCCGGGGTCACCGCCTGGAGCGAGACCGACGGCTTCGCGACGAGCTGGGACCTCGACGCCGTCATCGACGGGGACGATGCGGTCGACGCGATGATGATGCTCCGCGTCCAGCGCGAGCGGATGAGCGGCGGCTACTTCCCGACAGCGCGCGAGTACACGGTCGGGTATGGCCTGACCCGTGAGCGGCTCGAGCGACTGGTCCGGCGCAACCCCGACGTCCTCGTCATGCACCCCGGACCGATGAACCGCGGCCTCGAGATCGCTGCCGAGGTGGCCGACGCGCCGCAGTCCGTCGTGCTCGACCAGGTATCGGCCGGCGTCGCCGTGCGCATGGCGGTGCTCTACCACCTGCTGGCCGGCGAGAGCGCCGAGCAGCTGCCCGAGGGAGCCCAGGCATGACGGCGGCCAGGGGAGACCACCTGACAGAGGGACAAGGGACCACGAACGGCATGAATGCACTGCTGATCACCGGCGCGCGGCTGCTCGGTCGGGACGCGGCCGACATCCTCGTCGCGGACGGCCGGATCGTCGAGGTCGGCTCGCTGGAGGCACCGCAGGGTGCGAGGGTCATCGATGCGGACGGCCTCGTCGCCCTGCCCGGCCTGGTCGACCTCCACACCCACCTGCGCGAGCCGGGCCGGGAGGACGCCGAGACCATCGCGAGTGGTTCGGAGGCCGCCGCGGCCGGCGGGTTCACCGCGGTCTTCGCGATGGCCAACACGAGCCCCGTCACCGACACGGCCGAGGCAGCCGAGCGCGTGCTCGACCTCGGCCGGGCCTGCGGCCTCGTCGACGTCGTGCCGGTCGGCGCGGTCACGGCCGGCCTCGGCGGCGAGCGGCTCGCCGAGCTCGGCCTCATGGCCCGCTCCCGCGCCGGGGTGCGGGTCTTCTCGGACGACGGCCGCTGTGTCGCCGACGGCCGGATCATGCGTCGGGCGCTGGAGTACATCAAGCCCTTCGGGGGCGTCATCTCCCAGCACGCCCAGGACCCCCGGCTCGCCGACTCGTCAGCGTGCTGCCACGAGGGCGAGGTCTCCGGTCGCCTGGGCCTGCCCGGCTGGCCCGGCGTCGCGGAGGAGGCGATCGTCGCCCGCGACGTCATGCTCGCGCGGCACACCGGCTCACGGGTCCACGTGGCCCACGTGTCGACGGCCGGCACGGTCGAGGTCATCAGGTGGGCCAAGGCCCAGGGCATCGCGGTGACCGCGGAGGTGACCCCGCACCACCTGGCCCTCACGACCGACCTGCTCGTCGGCTATGACCCGGTCTACAAGGTCAACCCGCCGCTGCGCCCCAGCGACGACGTGGAGGCGCTCCGGGAGGCGCTCGTGGACGGCACGATCGACGTCGTCGCGACGGACCACGCGCCTCACGCCCGGCACGACAAGGAGCACGCCTTCGTCGACGCCGCGTTCGGCATGGTCGGGCTCGAGACGGCGCTGCCCGTCGTCAGCGAGCTGCTCGTGCGCAGCGGCCGGCTCGACTGGGCCGACGTCGCGCGGATCATGTCGGTGGGCCCGGCACGGATCGGGGGTCTCACCGACCACGGCCGGCCGCTCGCCGTGGGGGAGCCGGCCAACCTCACCCTCGTCGACCCCGACCGCGCCCTCACCGTGGACGCGGCAGCGAGCCGGAGCCGCTCACGCAACAACCCCTGGCACGGGCGGACCTTCACCGGTGCCGTCCACACGACCATCCACCGCGGCCGCGTCAGCCACACCGTCGACGCGACCACCCGGACCGCAGAGGCGGAGTACGCACAGTGACCCTCACCCTCCCCAGCCACCAGCGCCAGCCCGCCGTCCTCGTGCTCGAGGACGGACGAGCCTTCCGCGGGTCGTCCTACGGCGCCGTCGGAGAGACGGTCGGCGAGGCGGTGTTCTCGACCGGCATGACCGGCTACCAGGAGACCCTGACCGACCCGAGCTACCACCGGCAGGTCGTCGTCATGACGGCGCCCCACGTCGGCAACACCGGCGTCAACAGGGACGACATGGAGTCGAGCCGCATCTGGGTCGCCGGTTTCGTCGTCCGCGAGCCGGCGATCCGCTCCTCGAACTGGCGGGCCACCCGCGACCTCGAGGACGAGCTGCGCGACCAGGGCGTCGTCGGTATCTGTGAGATCGACACCCGTGCCCTGACGCGGCACCTGCGCGAGCGTGGTGCGATGCGGGTCGGGATCTTCACCGGGCCGGCGGCCCAGCGGCCCGTGGACGACCTCGCCCAGGTCGTGCGCGATGCGCCAAAGATGGCGGGTGCAGCGCTCGCTGCCGAGGTCACGACAGCGGAGCCGTATGTCGTGCCGGCCCAGGGGGAGCGCCGGTTCACCGTCGCGGCGGTCGACCTCGGGATCAAGGCGATGACCCCGCAGCTGATGGCCCAGCGCGGCATCGAGGTGCACGTGCTGCCGAGCACGACGACGATCGACGAGGTGCTCGCCGTAGGCGGCGACCGTGGCCCCGACGGCGTCTTCTTCTCCAACGGTCCCGGCGACCCCGCGACCGCCGACCGCGAGGTGGAGCTGCTCCGGGAGGTGCTCGACCGTCGGATCCCCTTCTTCGGCATCTGCTTCGGCAACCAGCTGCTCGGGCGGGCCCTCGGCTTCGGCACCTACAAGCTCAAGTACGGCCACCGGGGGATCAACCAGCCCGTGCTGGACCGGGCCACCGGCAAGGTCGAGGTCACGGCGCACAACCACGGCTTCGCGGTCGCCGCGCCGCTCGACACCGAGTCAGAGACGCCCTACGGACGGGTCCGCGTCTCGCACGTCTGCCTCAACGACGACGTCGTCGAGGGCCTCGAGTGCCTCGACGCGCCCGCCTACTCCGTCCAGTACCACCCCGAGGCGGCAGCGGGTCCGCACGACGCGGCATACCTCTTCGACAGGTTCACACACCTGATGCAGGAACAGAACGACAAGAAGAAGCAGGAGGCGGGCGCCTGATGCCCAAGCGCACCGACATCAAGAACGTCCTCGTCATCGGCTCCGGCCCCATCGTCATCGGGCAGGCCTGTGAGTTCGACTACTCCGGCACGCAGGCGTGCCGCGTCCTGCGCGAGGAGGGCATCCGCGTCGTCCTCGTCAACAGCAACCCCGCGACGATCATGACCGACCCGGAGATGGCCGACGCCACCTACGTCGAGCCGATCACCCCCGAGGTCGTCGAGGCGATCATCGCCAAGGAGCGCCCCGACGCGGTGCTCGCGACCCTGGGTGGGCAGACCGCGCTCAACTGTGCCGTGGCGCTGCACGACGCGGGCATCCTCGAGAAGTACGACTGCCCCCTCATCGGCGCCAACGTCGAGGCCATCCAGCTCGGCGAGGACCGGGAAGCGTTCAAGGGCGTCGTCGCACGGTGCGGGGCCGAGTCGGCACGCTCGATGATCTGCCACACGATGGACGAGTGCCTCGCGGCGGCCGAGGAGCTCCGCTACCCGGTCGTCGTCCGGCCCTCGTTCACGATGGGCGGTCTCGGCTCCGGCTTCGCCTACGACGAGACGGACCTGCGCCGGATCGCCGGGCAGGGGCTGCAGTACTCGCCGACGACCGAGGTCCTCCTCGAGGAGTCCATCCTCGGCTGGAAGGAGTACGAGCTCGAGCTGATGCGCGACAACGCCGACAACGTCGTGGTCGTCTGCTCCATCGAGAACCTCGACCCGATGGGCGTGCACACCGGTGACTCGATCACCGTCGCGCCGGCGCTGACGCTCACCGACCGCGAGTACCAGCAGATGCGCGACATCGGCATCGCGGTCATCCGCGAGGTCGGCGTCGACACCGGCGGCTGCAACATCCAGTTCGCCGTCAACCCGGAGAACGGGCGAATCATCGTCATCGAGATGAACCCGCGGGTGTCCCGGTCGAGCGCCCTCGCATCGAAGGCGACCGGCTTCCCGATCGCCAAGATCGCCGCGAAGATGGCGATCGGCTACACCCTCGACGAGGTGCCCAACGACATCACGCGGGAGACCCCGGCGAGCTTCGAGCCGACGCTCGACTACGTCGTCGTCAAGGTGCCCCGCTTCGCGTTCGAGAAGTTCCCGGCCGCGGACCCGACGCTGACGACGACGATGAAGTCGGTCGGCGAGGCGATGGCGATCGGCCGCAACTTCACCGAGGCGCTGCAGAAGGCGCTTCGCTCGCTGGAGAAGAAGGACGCCTCGTTCCACTGGAATGGCGAGCTCACCCCGGCGGCCGCCCGCCGGGAGCTCTCGCGCTCGACGGTGCCGACCGACGGCCGGATCGTTCACGTCCAGCAGGCGCTGCGCGGTGGCTGCACCGTCGAGGAGGTCCACGAGGCCACCGGCATCGACCCGTGGTTCCTCGACCAGATCGCGGTGCTCAACGAGGTGGCCGGGCTGCTGCGTGACGCGGACCAGCTCACGCCCGACCTGCTCCGGCTCGTCAAGCGGCACGGGTTCAGCGACGCCCAGGTCGCCGCGATCCGGCACATGCCCGAGAGCGTCGTACGCGGCGTGCGGCAGGCCCTCGGCGTGCGCCCGATCTACAAGACCGTCGACACCTGCGCGGCCGAGTTCGCGGCCCTGACGCCCTACCACTACTCGTCCTACGACGAGGAGACCGAGGTGGCGCCCCGCGAACGGCCGGCCGTCATCATCCTCGGCTCCGGTCCGAACCGGATCGGGCAGGGCGTCGAGTTCGACTACTCGTGCGTGCACGCGTCGTTCGCGCTCCGTCGGCAGGGCTTCGACACCGTCATGGTCAACTGCAACCCGGAGACGGTCTCGACCGACTACGACACGAGCAGCCGGCTCTACTTCGAGCCGCTCACCCTCGAGGACGTCCTCGAGGTGATCCACGCCGAGGAGCAGGCCGGCCCCATCGCCGGCGTCGTCGTCCAGCTCGGCGGCCAGACCCCGCTCGGTCTGGCCCAGGCCCTCGCCGACGAGGGGGTGCCGATCGTCGGCACGTCGCCGACGGCGATCAACCTCGCCGAGGACCGAGGCGCGTTCGGCCAGGTGCTGCACCGCGCCGGCCTCGTCGCCCCGAAGCACGGCACCGCCTTCAGCCCGGACGAGGCGCTCGAGGTGGCCCGCGAGATCGGCTACCCGGTCCTCGTGCGCCCCTCCTACGTCCTCGGCGGACGGGGCATGGTCATCGTCTACGACGACGACGCGCTCGTCACGTACGTCGAGAAGGCGGCCCTCGCCTCGCCGGAGCACCCCATCCTCATCGACCGGTTCCTCGACGACGCGATCGAGATCGACGTCGACGCGATCTTCGACGGCACGGACCTCTACGTCGGCGGGATCATGGAGCACGTCGAGGAGGCCGGCATCCACTCGGGTGACAGCGCGTGCACCCTGCCGCCGGCGACCCTCGGCGACGCCGAGCTCGAGAAGGTGCGGGTCGCGACCCGCAAGCTCGCCGAGGGCATCGGGGTTCGCGGCCTGATGAACGTCCAGTTCGCCATCGCCCAGGACATCCTCTACGTCATCGAGGCCAACCCGCGGGCGTCGCGGACCGTCCCGTTCGTCTCCAAGGCGACAGGGGTGCCGCTCGCGAGCGCTGCATCCCGCGTCATGCTCGGCGCGACGATCCAGCAGCTGCGCGACGAGGGCCTGCTCCCGGCGTCGACCGACGGCGGCCGGCTGCCCGACGGGGCACCGATCTCGTGCAAGGAGGCGGTCCTGCCCTTCAAGCGGTTCCGCACCAAGGAGGGTCTCGCGGTCGACTCCCTCCTCGGCCCCGAGATGCGCTCGACCGGCGAGGTGATGGGCATCG
Source organism: Intrasporangium chromatireducens Q5-1 (assembly GCF_000576575.1). Taxonomy (GTDB): domain Bacteria; phylum Actinomycetota; class Actinomycetes; order Actinomycetales; family Dermatophilaceae; genus Intrasporangium_A; species Intrasporangium_A chromatireducens. Next base: position 6,880 of record NZ_AWQS01000008.1, on the reverse strand, counting down.
ACCGCGACTTCGGGTCGGCCTTCTCGAAGTCGCAGCAGGGGATCGGCGGCGGCCTGCCAAGCTCCGGCGCGGTCCTCGTCACCGTCGCGAACCGCGACAAGCGCGCGATGCTCTTCCCGGTGAAGCGGCTCGTCGACCTCGGTTTCACGATCCTCGCCACCCGGGGCACGGCCGCGGTGCTGCACCGCAACGGCATCCCGGCCACCGTCGTGCGCAAGCTCTCCGAGCGTCCGCACGCCGGCGACCCGACGGAGAAGAGCATCGTCGAGCTGATCGAGGACGGCACCGTCCAGATGGTCGTCAACACCCCGTCGGGCCAGGACGCCCGGGCGGACGGCTATGCCATCCGGGCGGCGACGACGAGCGCGGACAAGCCGATCATCACGACGATCGCGACGCTCGCCGCGGCGGTGCTCGGCATCGAGGCACAGCTGACCGAGCCGGTCCGGGTGACCTCGCTGCAGGACCATGCCCGCAACCTCGACCTCTACAGCGTCGGCGCGCCGCGCTGAGGGCGAAGGTGGAGCGACCCGACGCGAAGGAGCGCCCGTGACCACTCCGTTCGGCACCCGGCTGCGCCGGGCCATGGACCAGCACGGGCCGCTCTGCGTCGGCATCGACCCGCACCGGGCCCTCGTCGAGGCGTGGGGGCTGCCGTATGACGTCTCCGGCCTCGAGCGGTTCGCCCTGACCTGCGTCGAGGCGTTCGCGGGGAGGGTCGCCGCGGCGAAGCCGCAGTCGGCGTTCTTCGAGGTGTTCGGCAGCCGCGGGGTCGCCGTCCTCGAACGGGTGCTCGCCGAGCTGCACGAGGCGGGGACGCTGACGATCCTCGACGCCAAGCGGGGCGACATCGGCTCGACGATGGCCGGCTATGCGGCGGCCTATCTCGGGTCGGAGGCCGTCTCGCCGGCGGACGCGCTCACCGTCAGTCCGTTCCTCGGCTACGGGTCGCTGCGCCCCGCCGTCGACGTCGCTGCCCAGAACGGCCGGGGCCTGTTCGTGCTCGCGCTGACCTCCAACCCGGAGGGAGCCTCCGTCCAGCACGCCGTCGCCGGGGGGCGCAGCGTCGCCGCCTCCGTGGTCGAGGGCGCCACGGTCGACAACAGCCTCGCCCGCGAGCGCGGTGAGCTCGGCAGCATCGGGCTCGTCATCGGGGCGACCGTCGGCGACGCGGTGGCGCGCCTCGGACTCGACCTCGTCACCGCGGCCACCCCGGTGCTGGCACCCGGCCTCGGCGCGCAGGGCGGCACGGCCGCAGCGCTCGAGGAGGTCTTCGGGGCGGCGCGTCCCCAGGTGCTCGCCTCGTCGAGCCGGGAGGTGCTCCAGACGGGCCCGGACGCCACGCGGCTCGGCGACGCCGCCCGCCGTGTCGCGGAGGAACTGCGACCCTGAGCGCCCGCTGAGCGGCATACTCCTCGTTCTCGGCGCGTCCCCAGCGGGGGCCGCGTTGCCACCCGCTCGACCGAATCGCTAGGTTCGGCAACAACGTCCGTCCACCCACGAGGAGAGAACCGCTGTGGCCCTTCCCCCGCTCACGCCCGAGCAACGGGCAGCCGCCCTCGAGAAGGCCGCTGCCGCCCGTCGGGAGCGCGCGGCGGTCAAGAACAAGCTCAAGTACTCGAGCGGGTCGCTCGCCGAGGTGCTCGAGGACGGCCGCACCGACCCGATCATCGGCAAGATGAAGGTCACCGAGCTGCTCGAGTCGATGCCCGGGGTGGGCCGGGTGCGGGCCAAGGCGATCATGGAGGAGGTCGGCATCGCCGAGTCCCGGCGGGTGCGCGGCCTCGGCGCCAACCAGGTGGCCGCCCTGCTGCGCCGGTTCGAGCGGTCATGAGCGCCGACCGACGCGAGGACCCGACCGAGCGCCAGCGAGGGAGGCCCGCAGCGGAGGGCAGAGGCGCGACAGAAGGCATGAGCGCCGACCGACGTGGGCGTGGGCGCCTCGTCGTCCTCGCCGGCCCCACGGCGGTCGGCAAGGGGACGATCGCCGCCTACGTGCGCACCCACTTCCCCGACGTCTTCTTCTCCGTCTCGATGACGACCCGCAAGCCGCGGCCCGACGAGGTCGACGGCGTCCAGTACCACTTCGTCGACGAGGGCGAGTTCGACCGGCTCGTCACGGCGGGGGAGTTCCTCGAGTACGCGCTCGTTCACGGGCTGGCGAAGTACGGCACGCCGCGCGGCCCGGTCGAGCGGGCCCTCGCCGAGGGCCGGGACGCACTCCTCGAGATCGACCTGCAGGGGGCGCGGCAGGTCCGGGCCACCATGCCGGACGCCTTCTTCGTCTTCCTCGAGCCGCCGAGCTGGGACGAGCTCGTGCGCCGGCTCGTCGGTCGGGGCACCGAGGACGAGGCCGAGCGGGAGCGCCGCCTCGACACGGCACGGCGCGAGCTCGCGGCCAAACCGGAGTTCGACGCGGTCATCGTCAACGACGACGTTCGGCGTGCGAGCGAAGAACTCGTATCATTGATGAGATCGGGACGCACCAACCGGTGAGTCCCGCTTCGGCGTGCCTGCGATCCTGCCGGTCCGGCCCGCCCGACACATCCGCCCCCGAACGAAACGAGACGCCCCGTGTCCGGAACCAAGGCTGACCCCATCGGCATCACCAACCCGCCGATCGACGACCTGCTGACGGCCGCCGACTCGAAGTACGCCCTCGTCATCTACGCCGCCAAGCGCGCGCGCCAGATCAACGCCTACTACTCGCAGCTGCAGGAGGGCCTGCTCGACTACGTCGGGCCGCTCGTCGAGGCCGAGGTCCACGAGAAGCCGCTCTCGATCGCGCTCCGCGAGATCAACGAGGGCCTGCTCACCTCGACGCCGACCGAGGCCTGACCGACGCGATGCACGTCGTCGTCGGCGTGAGCGGCGGCATCGCCGCCTACAAGGCCTGCTCGCTCGTGCGCCGGTTCACCGAGGGTGGGCACGACGTCACGGTCGTGCCCACGGCAGCGGCCCTCCGCTTCGTCGGCGCGCCCACGTGGGCCGCTCTCTCCGGCAAGCCCGTCAGCACCGAGGTCTGGACCGACGTCCACGAGGTCCCGCACGTGCGGATCGGCCAGAGCGCCGACCTCGTCGTCGTGGCCCCCGCCACGGCCGACATCATGGCCAAGGCCGCCGCCGGCATCGCCGACGACCTGCTCACCAACACCCTGCTCACGGCGCGCTGCCCCGTCGTGTTCGCCCCGGCCATGCACACCGAGATGTGGGAGCACCCGGCCACGCAGGGGAACGTCGAGACGCTGCGCCGACGCGGCGCCCACGTCATCGAGCCGGCCGAGGGCCGACTCACCGGGGCCGACTCGGGCAAGGGACGTTTCCCCGAGCCCGAGGACGTGTATGCCGCTGCGCTTGCCGCCGTCGACACGCGCGGTGCCGCCGGCGCCGGCTCACCCGACCCCGCACGCGCGGAGGGCGACCGCGAAGCCGGCTCAGCGGCATACGGCCCGATGGGGCTGCGCGGGCGCACGGTCGTCGTCTCGGCCGGCGGCACCCGCGAGCCGCTCGACCCGATCCGGTTCCTCGGCAACCGCTCGTCGGGCAAGCAGGGCCTGGCCATCGCGCACGCGGCCGCCCGCCGCGGTGCACGGGTTGTGCTTGTCGCCGCGAACGTCGATCTGCCCACGCCGCCCGGCGTCACCGTCGTCCCCGTGGAGACGACCCTCGAGCTGAAGGACGCCGTCGAGACGGCCGCCCGTGAGGCGGACGCCGTCATCATGGCGGCCGCCCCCGCCGACTTCCGGCCCGCGAGCGTCAGCGCGAGCAAGATCAAGAAGGGCACCGGCCCGGAGGCGGGGCTGCGGCTGGAGCTCGTCGAGAACCCCGACATCGTCAAGGGACTCGTCGCCTCGCGCGACGGCTCCCGGCGCCCCGTCATCGTCAGCTTCGCGGCCGAGACCGGCGACGCGAGCGGGTCGGTGATGGACCACGCCCGCGCCAAGTTCGCCAAGAAGGGCAGCGACCTGCAGGTCGTCAACGAGGTCGGGCGCGACCTGGCGTTCGGCCGCGACGACAACACCGTGCACCTGCTGCGCCGGGACGTGCCCGAGGTCGTCACGGTGGGCCCGGCCGGCAAGGACGTCATCGCGGGGGCGGTGCTGGACGTGGTCGAGGACCTGCTCGGCTGATCCCATAAACTCGCGCGGTAGCCACCGCCGGAACCGAGGAGACCCTGTGTCTGCACGCCTGTTCACGTCCGAGTCCGTCACCGAGGGACACCCGGACAAGATCTGTGACCAGATCAGCGACTCCATCCTCGACGCCATGCTCGCCGAGGACGCGCAGGCGCGCGTCGCGGTCGAGACGATGGTGACGACCGGGCTCGTGCACGTGGCCGGTGAGGTCTCGACGACGAGCTACGTCGAGATCCCGAAGATCGTGCGCGACACCATCCTCGAGGTCGGCTACGACGGCTCCGAGAAGGGCTTCGACGGACGCACGTGTGGCGTGTCGATCTCGATCGGCGCCCAGTCGCCCGACATCGCGCAGGGCGTCGACACGGCCCACGAGACCCGGCACGGCGGTGTCGACCCGCTCGACAAGCAGGGGGCCGGCGACCAGGGGCTGATGTTCGGCTACGCCTGCGACGACACAGCCGAGCTCATGCCGCTGCCGATCCACCTCGCGCACCGCCTCTCCGAGCGCCTCACCCAGGTCCGCAAGAACGAGCAGCTCGCCTACCTGCGGCCCGACGGCAAGACCCAGGTGACGATCTCCTACGAGGGCGACAAGGCCGTGCGGCTCGACACGATCGTCCTGTCGACGCAGCACGCCCCCGACGTCTCCCTCGAGGGCATGCTCGAGCCCGACATCAAGGCCTTCGTCATCGACCCCGTCCTCGCCGAGCTGCGGGACGAGGGCACCGACCTCGACGTGTCGTCGTACCGGTCGCTGATCAACCCCACCGGCCGGTTCGAGATCGGCGGCCCCATGGGCGACGCCGGCCTGACCGGCCGCAAGATCATCGTCGACACCTACGGCGGCATGGCCCGCCACGGGGGCGGCGCCTTTTCGGGTAAGGACCCGAGCAAGGTCGACCGGTCCGGGGCCTACGCGATGCGCTGGGTCGCCAAGAACGTCGTCGCGGCGGGTCTCGCCCGGCGGTGCGAGGTGCAGGTCGCGTATGCGATCGGCAAGGCGCAGCCGGTCGGGCTCTACGTCGAGACGTTCGGCACCGAGACGGTCCCCGTCGACAAGATCCAGGACGCCATCGGCATGGTCTTCGACCTGCGCCCGCGCGCGATCGTCGACGCCCTCGACCTGCTCCGGCCGATCTACCGGCCGACCGCCGCGTACGGCCACTTCGGGCGCACCAAGGCCGACGGTGTCGAGAATGCCTTCCCGTGGGAGCGCACCGACCGCGTCGAGGCCCTGCAGCAGGCCGTCACCCAGGCCTGAACGCGGGCCGGCCCACGGTGCTCGGCCGGGGCTGCTGCGCCGTCACGGCGGAGCAGGGCTGTCTGCGGGCGACGCTAGATTGCCTCGCGTGAGCGAGCAGACGGAGCCGACGGACAGCGGGACGGGCCCGTCGCTGCCCGTCGCGGCTGTCGTCGTCGACACCCCGCTCGCCCACCTCGACCGGGTCTTCGAGTACACCGTTCCTGAGGAGCTGCGCGACGCCGCGGTGCCGGGGGCGCGGGTGCGGGTGCGCTTCTCAGGGCGGGAGCTCGACGGCTTCGTCATCGAGCGGCGGGCTGAGCCGGAGCACGGCGGCCGTCTGTCCGCCCTGCGGCGGGTCGTGAGTCCCGAGCCGGTCCTCACACCCCAGCTGCTTGCCCTGTGCCGGGCCGTCGCCGACCGTTACGCCGGCACGCTGAGCGACGTGCTGCGGCTGGCCATTCCCAAGCGGCACGCGACGGCCGAGCGCAACCTGCCCCTCGACCCGGACTCGCCCGCGACCGCGGAGACGGGTGCGCCCGCGACCGCGGAGACGGGTGCGCCCGCGACCGCGGAGACGGGTGCGCCCGCGGAGTCGTCCGGGTCCGTGGAGTCGCCTGCGTCTGCGTATTCTGCGGATTCTGCGGTACGCCCCCGGGTCGAGGACCGGGACCTCGGGCCCTGGGCCGACTACCCCGCGGGTCCGGCGTGGCTGCGCCGCGTGACGGCGGGGGAGGGACCTGCGGCGGCCTGGCTCGCGCTGCCGAGCCGGCTGCCGGGCGACGACTGGCCCCACGCCTTCGCCCGCGCGGCCGCAGCGGCCCTCGATGGGGGACGCGGAGCGGTGCTCGTCGTGCCGGACCACCGCGACGTCGACCGGCTCGACACTGCGCTGACGGAGCTCCTCGGCCGGGGGCAACACGTGCGGCTCACCGCGGACCAGGGCCCGCAGGCGCGCTACACCGCCTGGCTCAAGGTGCTGCGAGGCCACGTGAGGGTCGCGATCGGCACCCGCGCCGCGGCCTTCGCGCCGGTCCGCGACCTCGGTCTGGTGGCATGGTGGGACGACGGCGACGACCTGCTGCTCGAGCCGCGGGCCCCCTATCCGCACACCGGTACCGTGCTGCAGCTGCGTGCGGCCCAGACCGGGGCTGCGGTCCTCGCCGGCGGCTACGCCAGGAGCCTCGCCGTGCAGCAGGCGATCGAACGCGGCGGGCTGGTGGCCGTCGAGGCCGAGCCTGCCCTGCTGCGCGCGGCCGCACCCCGGGTCACGATCGCGGGTGAGGGGGCCGACGAGGAGCGCGACGGGCCAGCCGCGCGGGCCCACCTGCCCTCTCGGGCTTGGCGGGTGGCCAAGGACGCCCTGCACGACGGTCCGGTCCTGGTGCAGGTGCCGCGACGCGGCTACCTGCCATCGCTCAGCTGCGCGGAGTGCCGGACCCCAGTGCGGTGCGTCCGGTGCCACGGCCCGGTGGCGGTCACGGCCGCCGGCTCGACGCCC
>NZ_AWQS01000007.1 GCF_000576575.1 Intrasporangium chromatireducens Q5-1 | reverse complement strand
GGGCGTCAGCGAGCCGGGCCTCCGGCGAGCCGGGCGCGATGCCGGGTGCGCTCGACGCGCTGACCGGCGACGCGTGTGCGGCCTGAGTGGGCGTCTGGGCTGCGGCCGCCGGGCTGCCGACGGCCGCGCCGGGGACGGCCCGCGAGCCGTTCGGGACGTACGGGTTGCTCGTCGCCCGCTTCAGCGCGGCGACGGTCAGCTCGGCCTCGGCGACGGCCTTGGCCGGCTTCGGCTGCACGGTCTTGAGCCGGCGGATGCCGACGAGCGCCAGGACGCCGGCCACGAGGAGGAAGAACACGGTGACGATCAGGTAGCTGAGCCACTTCGGCAGGCCGGCCGCGGTGATGCCCTCGGCGATCGTGATGAAGATGAAGTAGACGGAGTAGAAGGCGATGACGCCGGCCGCGGCGAGCAGGACACCGCCCATGCCGGCCTTCTTGACCTGCGAGCTGAGCTCGGCCTTGGCGAGCGCGATCTCCCCGCGGATGATCGTCGAGAAGTCCTGGGTGGCGGAGGCGACGAGCTGGCCGAGGGTTCGCTCGTTGCGGTCCTGCCCGGGCTTCATGGTGCTCATCGGCTGCACTCCTCACCTGGCTGACGCGCGCCCGCCGGGCGCCTGACCGTTCTCACCCTACTGTGCCCACTGCGAGCAGGGCTCAGACGCGGCGGGTTACGTCACGCTCGGGCTGGCTCCCGTCGGCCGGTATGCCGCTGAGCGGGGTCCCGCTCGACCGTCGCCTTTGGCGCGTCGTCCCACCGCGGGGTCGATGTATTACCGCGGCGTATCGGCCTCGGTTTCACATCCACCGGCCGCTCAGTCCCAGGGGTTCTCTTCCCCGGACGCGACCTGGTACTGGGTGCTCACGCGGGCGTGCGGCCCGAGCCACATGTCGATCGACCCGGGCTCGTTCGGGTCGAACCATCGGGGAGTCCAGCTCGCGTCGTCCTCGATGCGGCGCACGCCGTAGGAGTACTCGTAGGTGAGGCCTTCGGGACCCTTGAAGTAGAGGAAGATCGCCGTCGACTGCGGGTGGCGTCCCGGGCCCTGTTCGATCTCGACCCCGTTCGCCTCGAGGAAGTGCCAGCTGCGCATGACGTCGTCGATCGACTCGACCTGGAAGTTGATGTGGCAGAGGCCTGGCCGCTCGCCCTTGAAGATGGCGAGCTTGTGGTGCACGGGGTCGATGCGCATGAGGCAGGCGCCACCGCTGACCCAGTCGGACACCTTGGCGTTGAAGTGCCGCGTCCAGAACTTGCTGGCCTCGAAGATGTCGGGGGCGTCGAAGCACATGTGCCCGAACTCGGTGATGCCTGCGGGCCGGTTGAACTTCACCGGGGTCGGCAGGGTGACCTGACCAACGACGAGGTCGATGCGGTTGCCGAAGGGGTCCTCGAACTGGATGAAGTCGTGGACGTGGCGGCTCAGGGCGCCCTCCTTGGAGCCGCGCTTGACCATGAGCCCGGCCTGTTCGAGCTCGGTCTCGGCGTTCTCGAGGGCGTCGAGGTCGGCGAGCGTGAAGCCGGAGCTGAGCACGCCCGACCTGCCCTCGACGAAGGCGAGGCAGTGGTGGCGCTGGTCGCCGCGCAGGTAGGCGACCCCGTCCTCGTGCTTGACCAGCTCGAGTCCGACGATGTTCGTCGCGAACTCGACCGCGGTGGTGATGTCGGCCGCGCCGGATCGGACGTAGGCGATGTCCATGAGCTCGATCACTGTGAGTGCTCCTTGTCGATGAGGTGGTGCCAGATACGAGTCAGCAGCTCGGGGGCGACGGCGCGCCAGGCCTCCTGCTCGTCAGGGGGCAGGGGGGTCGGGGTCCCCGCGGCCGCAGCGGCGGCGTTCAGCTCCGCGCTCGCCTCGAGCACCCACATCAGGGCCACTGCATGTGCCACGGTCGGACCGACCGTGACGGCACCGTTGCCGCGCATGATGACGGCGTCGCCCCGGAGGCTCTGCGCGAGAGCCCGCCCGCTCTGCTGGTCGCGCACGAGGCGCGAGTCGGGGTGGACCGGCACGCAGTCGCCGAGGAAGGCGCCCTGGCCGTGCAGCGGGCGGATGGTCACCTCGGCAGAGCTGAGTGCCGTCGTGACCTTCGGCTGCGCCCGGCAGACCGCCTGCACGTCCGGGCGGCTGGCGTAGAGCTCGCGATGGATCCACGCCTCCTTCGGCACCCCCGGCGGCAGCCCGGCGTCAGCGAGCGAGACCGCCATGACGTCACCCGCGCCGAAGCGGTTCAGGGGAACGGGCGGGGAGATGACGAAGCTGTCGTCACCGGTCCGCACGGAGACGTGCCCGAACGCCGTGACGAGACCGCTGCGGGCGAGCGCAGCCCCGGCCTGCACGAGCAGGGCGGCGTGATCGGGCACCTTTGCCTCCAGTCAACGACGATGGGCCAGACGCTACCGTCCTAAATAGGAATAGTCCATAGTCGGAATACCGTCTACGCTCGACCCATGTCCCTGAGACACGCACTGCTCGGGGTGCTGAGCGCCCGGCCGATGAACGGCTACTCCCTGGCCCGCTTCTTCCTCGCCTCGCAGAACTGGGTCTGGTCCGCGCCCCGCAGCCAGATCTACTCCGCACTCAAGTCGCTCGAGGACGACGGGCTGATCGACGCATCCCGCGAGGAGGGCCGGAACGGGCTGGTCACGAAGGTCTACTCGCTGAGCCCTGCGGGGCAGGCCGAGCTCGACCACTGGGTCTCGACGCCACAGCCGCCGTCGCCGCATCGCGACGCTTTCGCAGTCCAGGCCCTGCACTTCGACGCGATCGACCCCGAGGACGCAGCCACGGTGCTCCGGGCCTACCTGGACGACCAGCGCCGGCAGCTCGCCGAGTGGGAGAGCCACCGGGACGCACTGGCAAGCAGGTCCACGCCGTTGCTCAAGGAGCGGCTCGCCTCGCGGCCCGCCGGCGAGCACGAGCGCATCGCCACCCTCAAGGCGCACGTCTTCGAGGGGCAGGCCATGCAGGCGCTGGCCCGGATCGCATGGGCCGAGCAGGCGCTCGAGCTGGTTGCCGCCGGCGTCTCCGTTGCGACACCGACGGGATGACATCAGCCCAAATCATTACTATGATTTCTGCTCGTGACGACTGGTGAAACGACGCTCCGGCCTACCGCGGGCGCTCGAACCTCGAGGGCTGAAGCCGTGGCAAGTGACCTGGCCGAGCAGATCCTCGGCAAACAGGTCCAGGCCGGCGACCGGCTCGGCACCAAGGATGAGCTCCGGGAGCGCTATGGGGTCGCCTCCGGCACTCTCAACGAGGCGATCCGGCTGCTCCAGACGCGGGGCCTGGTCGACCTGAAGCCCGGGCCGCGCGGCGGCATCTTCGTCGCGGCGCCGCCCGCCCACATCCGCCTCAGCCACCTGATCCTTGCCCTCGGTGACGAGGCCCTGTCGGTGGCCGACGAGTTCGAGGTGCGCAACGCGCTCGAGGTGCCCATCGCCGTCAATGCTGCCAAGAGCGCCGGGTCTCGCGACATCAGCCGGCTGCGGCGGCTCGTGGACCGGATGGGGAAGGCGGGCGAGGACCCGGCCGAGTACCTGCGCCGCAACTGGGAGCTGCACGAGGCCATCGCCCGGCTCTCGCCGAACGAGCTGCTCCGCACGATCTACGTGACGCTCCTCGACAGCGCCCGCGACGCCGTGCGCACCGTCGCCCCCGACGAGGAGTTCCGTGCCTCCTGGCGGGACAACTGGCAGCTGCACGTGGACCTCGTCGAAGCGATCGCGTCCGGGGACCCGGCCCGCGCGGTGGCGGCGGCCGAGGCACACCGCCCGATGTCGGCGATGGTGCCAGGGCTGGGCTCCTGACGCCTCGCTCGGCCTGAGGACTTGCCCTGTAACCAATATAATGATTACAGTTGGCCGCACGGCCATCCCAAGGAGGGCAAGTGGGCAACGTCGCCGCGCCAGTGCAGGCACACGCATGAGCGCCATCACGTCGAGGATGGTCAGGAAGCAGTCCGGGCGCCGCCGGGCCGGCGGACGGGTCGGCCGTGGCATCGTCGGGGTGGCCGTCGCCGTCCTCGCAGCGCAGCTGCTCTCCGTGAGTGGCGCCATCTCGCCGACGTCGCTGCCGCCGATGTTCGAGGTGCTCGGCTCGACGGGCCACCTCTTCGTCGACCCGTCCTTCCTTCGCGAGGTTCTCGCGACGATCCAGGCGGCGGTGACCGGTCTCGCGATCGCGACGGCGATCGCCGTGCCAGCCGGTCTTGTCCTCGGGTCGTTCCGGCTCCTCAACCAAGCGGCGTCGGCCGTGGTGGAGTTCCTGCGCCCGATTCCCTCCGTCGCGCTCATCCCGCTGGCGATCCTCCTCTTCGGCCAGGGCGCGCAGATGAAGGTGTCGCTCGTCGTCTATGCCTCCGTGTGGCCGATCTTCTTCAACACGATCTACGGCGTGCGTGATGTGGAGCCGCTTGCCAAGGAGACGGCTCGGATCTTCCGGATCCCGCCCCTGCGAGTCCTCACCCACGTGCTGCTTCCGTCTGCCGCGCCGTTCGTCGCGACGGGCATCCGGGTCGCGGCCGCGATCGCGCTCATCGTCACGATCAGCGCCGAGCTGCTCGCCGGCTCCGCGGACGGGCTGGGCGCGTGGATCCTGCGGATGAGCAGCGGGGGCGCCAACCTCGCCCTCGTCTATGCCGGCACGATCTTCGCCGGCCTGCTCGGGCTGGTCGTGAACTGGCTCCTCGTCCGGGGCGAGCAGCGTCTCTTCCGTTGGCGGCGTGAGGGAGTGGGGGCGGCATGAGCACGGTGTCCGGGCGAACCGACTCCAAGGCGGCCCTCCCGGGGGCGGCGACCCGGCGGTCCGGCCCGATGCTCCGCTGGCTGGGCACCCGCGGTCCGCGGGAGTTCGTGCTGCGGTGGGTCGTCCTGTTCGCGCTCTTCATCGGGTGGGAGCTCGCCGCGAAGGCAGCGGAGTCGCCATACTTCCCACCCCCCAGTGAGTTCGCGGCGCGCGCGGCCGAGCTGTGGCTACCGGCCGACGGAACCTGGCTGACCGAGGCCACGGCCAACGACGTCCTGCCGAGCCTCGCGCGGATGTTCGGCGGGCTCGCCCTCGGTTCGCTCGTCGCGGTCGTGCTCGGCGTGGCGATCGGGCTCAGCCGTCGTCTGGGCGACTATGTCGACCCCCTCATCCAGTTCTCGAGGGCGATCCCGCCCCCGGCGCTCATCCCGATCTTCCTCGTCCTGTTCGACCGAGGGGCGCTGATGCGCGTGCTCCTCATCGCGTTCGGGGCAATGTGGCCGGTCCTGCTCAACACGATCGAGGGGGTGCGCAGCGTCGACGTCATCAAGTACGAGACCGCGTCGATCTTCCGCATCGGGTTCGCCGACAAGCTGGTGCGGATCGTCCTGCCTGGCGCTGCACAGAAGGTCTTCGCCGGGCTGCGCACCTCGTTGGCCCTCGGCCTCATCCTCATGGTCATCTCGGAGATGGTCGCGAGCACGGGCGGCATCGGCTTCCACATCGTCCAAGCGCAGCGCAGCTTCCAGATCCTCGACATGTGGGCAGGGATCCTCCTGCTGGGGGTCCTGGGCTACCTGCTCAACCTCGTCCTGACAGTCGTCGAACGCCGGGTCCTCGCCTGGCACCGGACCACCAACCGCGAGATCGCCTGAGCCCGGGAGGGACCCCTCATGCTGACTGCCAACCACCTGTCCCACACCTATGGCTCTGGCGCGGGTGCCCACGCGGCGCTCGCCGACATCGACTTCACCGTCGAGCAGGGCGAGTTGGTCTCCATCGTTGGGCCCTCCGGCTGTGGCAAGACCACGCTCCTGCGCACCCTCTCCGGGCTCATGCGGCCCACCGGCGGCAGCGTCACGTTCCACGGTGACGAGATCGTCGAGGTGCCGACCGGTCTCGCCATGGTGTTCCAGGACTACAGCCGCTCGCTCTACCCCTGGCTCACGGTCGAGGACAACGTCCGCTTCCCGCTCCGACGACTGCATCTCCCCAAGGAGGAGCTCCGCTCCCGGATCGACGAGGCGCTCGCCGCCGTGGGCCTGACCGGCCACGCCGCCAAGTACCCGGGCCAGCTGTCCGGCGGTATGCAGCAGCGGGTGGCCATCGCGCGCGCACTCGCCTACCGCCCCGAGATCCTCCTCATGGACGAGCCGTTCGCCTCCATCGACGCCCAGACCCGAGAGGACCTCGAGGACCTCGTCCTGGAGGTCAAGCAGCGCTTCTCGATGACGATCATCTTCGTCACCCACGACATCGACGAGAGCGTCTACCTCGCCGACCGGGTCGTCGTCCTGTCGAAGCCCCCGACGCGCGTGGTCACGATTCTCGACGTGCCCCTTCCCGGCGAGCGCGACCAGATCTCGACCAAGGAACTGCCGGAGTTCATCCGGCTCCGCGGTGAGGTGGCACGGCTCATCCGCCACCCCCGCGACGCCCAGGAGCCCGTCGCTGCGGCTGCCGGCTGAGCATGGACCTCGGGCTCGAGGGGTGCCGCGCGTCGTGACCGGTGCCGCCGCCGGCATCGGTCGTGCGGTCGTCGAGGCACTCACCCGTGAGGGCGTCAACGTCCTCGGCGTGGACCGCAACGAGGCGGTGATCAGGGAGCTGGGGGAACGGCCGGCCGTCACATCGCTCGTCCAGGACCTGCTCTCCCCGCCCGCCGGCCACATCACAGGCACGGTCGTGGCCGTCCATGGCGGCATGGCAACGCATCTTCTCTGACCCCGTTGACACTGGTATTGATTGTATTCAATACTCTGCACATCACTCCTTCAGAAGGGACTGTCCAATGCGTACACGCTTCTTCCGGTGTGCTGGCGCGGGTCTCGCCGCCGGTGCCCTCGTCCTCGGGCTGGCCGCGTGCGGTGGCGACGAGGTGCCCACGGCGGACGCCAAGGGCAAGGGCGGCGTCGAGGTCTCCAAGCTCACCGTCGGCATCGTCCCCGTCATCGACCACGCCGCCATCTTCGTCGCGAAGGACAAGGGCCTCTTCACGGCAGAGGGGCTGACCGTCGAGCCCCGGCCGCTCCAGGGTGGCGCCGCCGCCGTCCCGGCCATGATGTCCGGCGACCTGCAGGCCGCCTTCGCCACCTACCCGTCGTTCCTCCTCGCCGAGGCCCAGGGCATCCACGTCAAGATCGTCGCCGAGGGCGTCCGGGCAACGGACAAGACCGGCGGCGTCTACGTGTGGAAGAACTCGCCACTGAAGGACGCCGCGGAGCTCGCCGGCAAGACGATCGCCGTCAACACGCTGAACAACACCGGCGACGTCACGATCAAGGCGGTCCTCAAGGAGAAGGGGGTCGACCCGAACAGCGTCAAGTTCATCGAGCTCCCGTTCCCTGACATGGCCGGTGCCCTCGAGCGCGGCAGCGTCGACGCAGCGTGGGTGGTGGAGCCGTTCCGGACGGGGATCGCCGCTGCCGGTGGTCGCCAGATCCTCGCCTCCTACTCGGGGATCGCCGAGGGCATTCCGGTCTCAGGACTGGGGATGTCGGCCAACTTCGTCAAGGACAACCCGAACACGGCTGCCGCCTTCGCGCGGGCGATCGAGAAGGCGAACGCCCTCATCGCGGACGACCCCAACCTGGCGCGCAACGAGGTGACGAAGTACTCGAAGAGCACTCCGGAGCAGGCGAAGGCGATGGAGCTGCCCAAGTGGGTCAAGGGAGCGCCTGACGTCAAGGAGCTGACCCGCGTCAACGACCTGATGCTGCAGACCGGGGCGCTCAAGAAGCCCGTTGACGTCGCCTCCATGGTGCTGACCAAGTGACGGCCCCGACCCAAGCGGGCTGGACCCTCGAGCGGGTCGCCGACGAGCTCCTGGCCGCCGAGGCGGAGCGCCGTGACCGGGGCCCGATCACCGACGAGTTCCCCGGGCTCGACCTCGCCTCGGCGTATGCCGCTCAGGACCTTCTCGTCGAGCGCAAGCTCGCGACGGGCGAGCAGCTCATCGGTGCGAAGCTCGGTCTGACCTCCGAGGCGAAGCAGCGGCGGATGGGCATCGATGCACCCTTGACCGCCTGGCTGACCGACGCGATGCCGATCCCCGCCGGCGAGCCGGCCCTCCTGGGCGAGCTGATCCATCCTCGCGTGGAGCCCGAGATCGTCTTCGTCCTCGGTGAGGACCTCGCCGGGCCCGGTGTGACCGCCGAGCGTGCCCTCGCTGCGGTCGACCGCGTCTACGGCGGCTACGAGATCATCGACTCCCGCTACCGGGACTTCAAGTTCACCCTGCCCGACGTCGTTGCCGACAACGCGTCCTCGGCCCGCTTCGGGATGGGCGCGGTCGAGCTGCGACCGGACGAGCTCGACCTTGCCGCCGAGGAGGCCATCGTCGAGGTCGACGGCACCGAGGTCGACCGGGCGACGGGCGCCGCCGTGCAGGGTCACCCGGCCGAGGCCCTCGCCCTGGCCGCCAACGCCCTCGGGCAGCGTGGCCGGTCGCTGAAGGCCGGATGGGTCGTCCTGACCGGGGGGATGACCGACGCGGTCTTCCTCCACCCGGGGAGCACCGTCACTGTGCGGTTCACCAACCTCGGCACCGTCAGCGTGAAGGGAGTCTGACCATGCCACTTGTCGAGGTGACGCTGACCGAGGGGCGCGCACCGGAGGCGCTCCGCGAGCTCATCCACCGCGTCCACGCCGCGGTCGAGTCCTCGCTCGGTGCCAATCCCCAGAGCATCCGGGTGATCGTGCGGGAGGTGCCGCGCACGCACTGGGCTGCCGGTGACCAGACCCTGGCCGAGCGTGACGCGGCCCAATCGGCCGCCGCCCCCGCCGAGCCCTCGACCGAGCACACGACCGAGCACACGACCGCCCCGCCGTCCCAGGAAGGAGACTGACGTGGAGTCATTCGGACATGTCATCGACGGCGAGGAGATCTTCTCCGAGTCCGGCCAGACCTTCACGTCCATCGACCCCTACACCGGGGAGGCCTGGGCCGAGTTGCCGCTCGGAGGTACTGCCGAGGTCGACCGGGCGGTTGCGGCCGCCCGCCGAGCCTTCGACGAGGGCCCGTGGCCGCGGATGGGCCGAGCGGAGCGGCGCCGGATCATCAACCGGTTCTGCGAGCTGATCCTCGAGCACGGGGACGAGCTTGCCCTGGCGGACACCCGCGACATGGGCAAGCCGATCACGCAGAGCCGCGGCAACGACGTGCCCCGCACGGCCGACAACTTCAGGTTCTTCGCCGACCATGCGCTGCTTACGCCTGCCGAGGCCCTGCCCATGGACACCGGGCATCACGCCTACACCAGGTACGAGCCGGCGGGCGTCGTCGCCGCGATCGCGCCGTGGAACTTCCCGATGATGCTGGAGAGCTGGAAGGTCGCGCCCGCCCTCGCCTGGGGCAACACCGTCGTCCTCAAGCCGGCAGAGGACTCTCCCACCTCGGCCACGATCCTCGCCCGGCTCGCCCTCGAGGCCGGCATCCCGCCGGGCGTCTTCAACGTCGTGCACGGCTACGGACCCGACTCGGTCGGGGAGGCGCTGACCCGGCATCCGGACGTCGACCGGATCACCTTCACCGGCGAGTCCACGACCGGACGGATCATCTCGGCCGCCGCGGCCGCCAACCTCACCCCGGTCAGCCTCGAGCTGGGCGGCAAGGGCGCAAACGTCGTCTTCGAGGACGCCGACCTCGACAAGGCCGTGGCGTGGTCGATCCGCGCGATCTTCACCAACTCCGGCCAGGTGTGTCTCGCCGGCTCGAGGCTCTACGTCCACCGGTCGATCCTCGACGCGTTCCTCGAGCGGTTCGTCGCCGCGGCAGAGGCGATGGTGGTCGGTGACCCGAAGCAGCCCGCCACCCAGATCGGACCGCTGTCCTCGCAGACCCACTACGAGAAGGTCCGGCGCTACTTCGACACCATCGAGCAGGAGGGCGGCACGGCGGTCACGGGCTCCGTCGGTGACGGGCTCTTCATCCACCCGACCGTCGTGACCGGCATGCCCGAGGACGCCCGACACCAGTGCGAGGAGATCTTCGGCCCCATCGTCACCGTGTCGCCGTTCGACACGGAGGCGGAGGTCATCGGCCTCGTCAACGACTCGCCGTTCGGCCTCAACGCGATGCTCTTCAGTGAGAATCTCTCCCGCGCCCACCGGGTCGCAGCGAAGCTCGACGTGGGCACCGTCTGGGTCAACTGCTTCTTCATCCGCGACCTGCGAGCGCCCTTCGGCGGGGTGGGCGACTCGGGAGTCGGGCGTGAGGGGGGCTCCTACAGCCGCGAGTTCTTCACCGAGCCCAAGGCCGTCGTCATGCAGATCGACGAGAGCGCGTGAGCGGGTCGTCCATGCCAGACACGCAGACAACGGCCTCCGACCTCGTCACCGCCGCGGTCGAGCGGCTCACCGCCGCAGCGGAGAGCGGCGTGCCCTGCGCCCCCGTCCGGGACCTGATCGGCACCGACGACGTCTCCGTCGCCTATGCCGTGCAGCAGCAGCTGACGCGGGGCCGCCTGGCCGCGGGCGCGCGGGTCGTCGGGCACAAGATCGGCCTGACGTCCCCCGCCGTGCAGCAGCAGCTGGGCGTCGACCAGCCGGACTTCGGCGTCCTCTTCGACGACATGGACGTCACGACCGGCAGCGAGGGCGGTGCCGGAGTCGTCCCGTCGGGGCGCCTCATCCAGCCGAAGGTCGAGGCCGAGATCGCCTTCGTCCTGGGTGCCGACCTCGACGATCCTGACCTCGACGACCCGGACCGCGGCCCAGCCATCGTGCGGGCGGCGGTCGACCACGAGGTGGCTGCCATCGAGGTCGTCGACAGCCGGGTGGAGGGCTGGGACATCCGGATCACCGACACCGTCGCCGACAACGCCTCGAGCGGGCTCTTCGTCCTCGGGGGCCAGCGCCGCAAGCTCGCGGAGGTCGAGCCCGCGGACACGCCGATGCGGCTCTATCGCAACGACGAGCTCGTGTCCGAGGGCACGGGCGCGGCGTGCCTCGGCGACCCGCTGACCGCCCTGCTCTGGCTGGCCCGGACGGCCCGCAACCACGGCGACCCCCTCCGGTCCGGGCAGGTCGTCCTCTCCGGCGCGCTCGGCCCGATGGTGCCGGCCCTGCCGGGCGACGTCGTGCGCGCCGAGATCTCCGGCCTCGGCACGGTGGCCGTGACCTTCGCGAACGAGGAGTGATGATGAGCAGGACCAAGGTGGCCGTGATCGGCTCCGGCAACATCGGGACCGACCTCATGATGAAGGTGCTCCGGCTCTCGGAGACCCTCGAGATGGCGGCGATGGTCGGCATCGACCCCGACTCCGACGGCCTCGCCCGGGCGCGAAGGCTCAAGGTGCCGACGACCGACCAGGGCGTCGACGGGCTGATCGCCATGGACGGCTTCGACGAGATCGCGATCGTCTTCGACGCCACCTCAGCGAAGGCCCACGTGGCCAACGCGGCCAAGCTCGCGCCATACGGAAAGAAGCTCGTCGACCTCACGCCGGCGGCGATCGGGCCGTATGTCGTGCCGCCCGTCAACCTCGACGTGCACCTCGACGAGGGCGCGGACAACCTCAACATGGTCACGTGCGGCGGCCAGGCGACGATCCCGGTCGTCCACGCCATCTCGAGGGTGACACCCGTCGCCTACGCCGAGATCGTCGCGTCCATCGCGTCCAAGTCGGCCGGGCCCGGGACGCGGGCCAACATCGACGAGTTCACCGAGACGACGTCGGCTGCGATCAAGAGCGTGGGCGGGGCGCGCCGCGGCAAGGCGATCATCGTCCTCAACCCGGCCGAGCCCCCGCTGGTCATGCGCGACACCGTCTTCGCGCTCGTCGGCGACGCTGACCACGACGCGATCCGTGCCTCGGTCGCCCAGATGGTCGAGACGGTCGCGGAGTACGTGCCGGGCTACCGGCTCAAGCAGGACGTGCAGTTCACGGCGGTTGCGCCCGACGAGCCGGTCCACACGCTTCTCGCCGACGGCGCGGCGGAGGTCACGACGAAGGTGTCGGTCTTCCTCGAGGTCGAAGGGGCCGCCCACTACCTGCCCGCCTACGCCGGCAACCTCGACATCATGACGTCGGCAGCCCTGCGCACCGCGGAGGCGATCGCCACCCGGCTCGGCGCCACGACCGCCGGGGTCTCCCGATGACCGCCACCACCCACGCGACTCCCGTGAGGACCACCCCGATGCAGGATGCCACCGCCCCGGTCGACCTCTACGTCCAGGACGTCACGCTCCGCGACGGCATGCACGCGGTCCGGCACCGGATCCGGCCGGAGGACGTCGCCACGATCGTCGCCGCGCTCGACGCAGCAGGCGTCGACGCGATCGAGGTCGCGCACGGCGACGGGCTCGCCGGCGGGTCGCTCAACTACGGCCCGGGGTCCAACACCGACTGGGAGTGGATCGAGGCGGCCGCCAGCGTCATCGAGCGAGCGACGCTGACGACGCTGCTCCTGCCCGGCATCGGCACGATCGCCGAGCTCGAGCACGCCTATCGGCTCGGTGTCCGCTCCGTCCGCGTGGCCACGCACTGCACCGAGGCCGACGTGGCGGCCCAGCACATCAGCACCGCCCGCGAGCTCGGGATGGACGTCTCCGGCTTCCTCATGATGAGCCACATGGCCCCCGCGAAGGAGCTCGCGGCGCAGGCGAAGCTGATGGAGACGTATGGCGCGCACTGCGTCTATGTCACCGACTCGGGCGGCCGGCTCACGATGGACGGTGTCCGCGACCGGATCCGCGCCTACCGCGACGTCCTCGACGAGGGGACGCAGATCGGCATCCACGCCCACGAGAACCTCTCGCTCTCCGTGGCCAACTCCGTCGTCGCGGTCGAGGAGGGCGTGCGTCGGGTCGACGCCTCGCTCGCCGGACACGGGGCAGGGGCCGGGAACTGCCCGATCGAGGCCTTCATCGCGGTGGCCAACCTGCAGGAGTGGAAGCACCGCTGTGACCTCTTCGCACTGCAGGACGCGGCCGACGACTTGGTCCGCCCGCTGCAGGACCGCCCGGTGCGCGTGGACCGCGAGACGCTGACACTCGGCTATGCCGGCGTCTACTCGAGCTTCCTTCGGCACGCCGAGCGCGCCTCGCGCGAGTACGGCCTCGACGTGCGCACGATCCTGCTCGAGGTGGGCCGTCGCAAGCTGGTCGGAGGGCAGGAGGACATGATCGTCGACATCGCCCTCGACCTGCTCTCCGAGCAGCGGGCCGGCTGACACTAAGGCCGTATGCCGCTGGGCTTGGGCCCGCTTCGACGGCTCGGTCCGGAGGGGGTCGGGTCAGTGGCGCCGACGGGAGGAGAAACGGGTCAGGCCGAGACACGCCAGCATCCCGGCGGAGAGCCAGACGACTCCGGTGATGATTGCGGCGATGACGTCCATGCCGACGAGGTACATACGGACCTCCCGTGGAGGGGGAAGGAGAGAGCCATCGTCTACCCCGTCCTGACACCGCTGCACCGGCGCGCCCCGAAACGTCCGGCTTTCTCCCGCGTGTCGCCCCCACGGCCGCCCTGCCTCCTCACCCCCCCACGCCGGGTCGATGTATCTGCGAGGCGCATACGCCGCGGTGATACATCGACCGCGAGAGGGGGCGCGTGGGACGGAGAGGCTCAGGCGGCAACGATCTCGTCCGTGAGCCCTCGGACGACCTGATCGAGGAAGCGGTCGGTCTCGAGCCGGAGGCCGATGATGTTGATGCGGAGCACTCGGTCGCCCTCGAGCACCACGTCGTTCTGGCGCAGGTTGTCTTCCATCACGGCCAGCTTCTCCTGGTGCTGGGCCCCGTCGATCTCGACGGCCAAGGCGTATTCCTCCCACCCGACGTCGAGGTAGATCCGACCTCCGGCAGTCTCTCGGACCACCTGACGGCTCGGCTCGGGGAGGCCGCGCTCGCGACAGAGCCGGGCGAAGTCGAGCTCGCCGAGGCTCTGGACGCCGAACGCGATGTCTCGCACGACCGCCCGAATGAAGGCTCGGCGGGTCCTGCCTCGAACGAGCCGTTGTGCTGCGGCAAGGCGCCGCGGTGTCGTGAGTCGCTGCTGGACGGTCATCAGCAGGATGAGCGCCGCCTGTCGATCGGAGACCGCCCAGTGCGCCGCCCGGATAGCAGCGACCTCTGGGCGTGCCCGTGGGAGACCGGCGCCCACGAGCTCTCCGGTGACTCGCCGGATCACCTTGTGGATGACGGCGCCCTCGAGCCGGCTGGTGTTGTGGTTGTGCACCGCCGAGATGTGAACGCGGCCATCGACATAGCCGGTGAGGCCCGCATGGTGCAGGGCCGACACACCGTCGACGGCAGCAATGTCCACACCGGTCTCCCAGATCGCTTGCCAGCGGCGGGCCAACTCGGTGACCGGCCCCGTGTGGACGGCGACTGTCTGGCGGCCGGCGCGTCGCCAACGGCCACTGGCAACCTCTGTGGCGACGTCGTGGCGCGTCACGCCATGCGCCGCGAGCTCGGCCCGGGAGACCACGCCATCATGGGGCTCGGCCAGGTTTGCCGCGACAGCACGCCGTCGGTGTCCATCCATCGGTCGAGTCTGTCGACGAGCCGATCCGTCGGCAGCGCCCGACGTCCGACCTGAGGACAACCGTCGAGGAGTCACCGACGTTGTGGACAGCGGCCCTCGTCCCGCCTCCGAGTCGATGTATTTCCGAGCCCGATACGCCGCGCCAATACATCGAATCGGGGGTTAGGTTCACATGTCGCGGCGCTCGTCCTGCTGGTAGGCGTCCGGCACCCCGTCGCCGTCGTAGTCGGCCTGCTCCTCGGCCTGGATCCTGGCGTAGTGCCGGTTCCGCCGCCGGAGCACGACCGTCGCGAGAACGGCGGCGAGGACGCTCCCGACGAGGACCGCGAACTTCACGTGGTCCGTCTGCGCCGACCCAGCGCCATACGACAGCTCGGCGACGAGCAGCGCGACAGTGAACCCGACCCCGCCGAGCACCGAGAGGCCGAACACGTCGGTCCAGCTGAGCGACGGGTCGAGCTCGGCCCGCGTGAACCGGGTGAACGCCCACGTCCCGCCGAAGATGCCGACGGCCTTGCCGGCCACGAGACCGACGACGACGCCGATGGCGGCCGGGTCGCGCAGCGCCTCCCCGAAGCCGCCGCCGACGACGGTCACGCCGGCTGCGAAGAACGCGAACACCGGCACCGCCACC
Source organism: Intrasporangium chromatireducens Q5-1 (assembly GCF_000576575.1). Lineage (GTDB taxonomy): Bacteria > Actinomycetota > Actinomycetes > Actinomycetales > Dermatophilaceae > Intrasporangium_A > Intrasporangium_A chromatireducens. The sequence continues at coordinate 39,560 of NZ_AWQS01000007.1, read as the reverse complement.
CCGGCCGAGAACGGCTGGAGCCGGTGCTGCATCCGCTCGGCGATCGACCGGTACTCCGGGTCGTCCTCGGCCCACCGCGCGACGGGCACGAGCAGCCCGAGCAGCACGCCGGCGACGGTGGCGTGGATGCCGGACGCGTGGACGAGGCCCCACGTGACGAGCGCGATGACGGCGAGCACGACCGGGTTCGTGAACCGGCGCCGCAGCAGGACGTGCCACACCACGAGCGGCACGACGGCGAGGGCGAGCCACAGCAGGTGCAGCTCCTGCGTGTAGAAGACGGCGATGATGGTGATCGCGATGAGGTCGTCGACGACGGCGAGGGTGAGCAGGAAGGCCCGCAGCGCGCTCGGCAGGTGCGTGCCGATGACCGCGAGTACGGCGAGCGCGAATGCGATGTCCGTCGCGGTGGGGATCGCCCACCCATGGAGTATGCCGCTGAGCTCGCTCCCGCTCGCGCCTGAGGTGAACATCGCGGTGATCACGAACAGCGCGGCCGGCAGGATGACGCCGCAGGCCGCGGCGGCGATCGGGAGGGCGGCCTTGCGCCGGTCGGCGAGGTCGCCGGCGACGAACTCGCGCTTCAGCTCGATGCCGGCCACGAGGAAGAAGATGGCGAGCAGTCCGTCGGCGGCCCAGGCGCCGATGCTGAGGTCCAGGTGCAGTCCGCCGGGCCCGAAGGTCGTGTCGCGGAGCCCGGTGTAGGCGTCGCGCCACGGGGAGTTGGCCCAGACGAGGGCCACAAGGGCGGCGATGAGCAGGACGGCGCCGCCGACCGTCTCGGTGCGGAGCAGGTCCTGCACGTAGCGGACCTCGGGCCAGCTCCCGCGGGAGAGGATGCGGCGCGGGAGGGAGGGCTTCGACGGGGAGGGAGTGGGCGGCATACGACGGAGTCCTCAATGGGTAGGCGTCAGGTCACGCCGACCAGACTTCCCGGCACACCGCCGTCCAGTCTACGGGTGGTCTGCCCGACCGCGTCAGAGCAGGCTACGAAGGAAGAGTGGAGAGGCGATGGCGACGACGGCTCCGAGCAGCATCGAGGGACCGTAGGCGAACTCGTCCTTGCGACCCTTGCGTCGAGTGACGAGCAATGCGGCCGCGACGACGCCGCCGATGAGGAAGGTCGCCATCGTGGCGATGATGATGTGCGACCAGGTCAGCCAGCCGAGCAGCATGCCGAGCAGGCCGGCGAGCTTGACGTCGCCGAACCCGATCGACCCGGCGGGAAGCACGAAGATGAGCAGGAAGTAGAAGAGCCAGAGGGCTGCCCCGCAGATGCCCGCCCGCAGCAGTGCACCCCAGTCGCCGGTGAGGTGGCTGCACACGGCAAGGAGCGCGGCGAGGACCGGGTAGGCGGGCAGCTGGATCTTGTCGGGCAGGCGGTGGACGTCGAGGTCGATGAAGGCCAGCGCGACCATGACCCAGCCGGCGACGACATAGGTGGCCGGGATGAACGGCGGGAAACCCGGCGCGAGGATCGCCCAGAGAAGCATGGTGAGGACACCGGTGACCGGGATGATCCACACGGCCGAGCGCTTCGGCAGGTGGTGCTCGTCCTCGAGCCGGTAGCGCAGGTGCACGAGCTGGGACTGCATGGCGGCGCCCGCCACCACCCCCGCGAGAGCAGTGCCGAGCAGGACCGACAACTCCGGCATACCGGCACTGTATTCACCGGGGCTGCCCCGGAGCAGCCAACCCGCTGAGTGGGCAGCCGCGATCTTGCAGCCTTCTTGCAGATATCGCACGGAAGCCTTGAGATCCGTTCGGCAGAGTCACTCCTGTCAGCGGAACCGCTGGCGACGCGGGAGCGGGGGGAATGCCGGGGGGAGGCGAGGTCGATGGGTCAGTCGCATGACTGGGGGGCCATCGACCCCACCGTCCTCGAACGGTTGGCCGAGGAGTTGGGGAGCCTTGGCGTGGCTCAGCGGATCGGCCGGATCTATCTGGAGCTGCTCGAGGAGCGGGTGAGCCGGCTCTGCACGGCGTGTGAGGCAGGGGACGTTGATGCGGCGCTCGAGACGGCGCTGACGCTCAAGGTGACCTCGGCGACCGTGGGAGCGGCCGCGGTCTCGGGCTGTGCGGAGCGAGTGGAGCGGGGGCTTCGGAACGGTGGGCTCCGGGGGGAGGGCGGCTCCCGGGGAGTCAAGCGGCTCGAGGCGCTGCGGCGGGCGGCGACGGACACGCTCGTCACCGGGTTTGGCCTGGGGAGGCCGACGGGGAGGGGGCGCTGACCGGCTGGGTCGGGGGACCTGGTCATCAGAATTGGAAGGGTGTGGCGAGGTGGGGCGCGACACCCTTCCAAACTTGGCACCTTGGGGCACGCGCATATGCGGCAAGTACGACATAGCGGGACATTGCGCCCACAAAGTGGCCGAATTCGGCTGGCGTCAAAGGCGTTTCTCGGAGGGTCGGATGTCGACCCTCGATAGAGTCGGTAGCGGGGATTGTTCAACAAGGGGTGGATTGATGAACGACAAAGCTGGATGGTTCTATGTCGGCGACGGCTTGCTCCGCTATCGCGACGAAGCCGGTTGGACCGAGCACTTCCTCGAGGCCGAGTCGGTGAGGGGATTCGACGGGCCGCCGCCACCACCCGTGGGCAACGACGAGACCAGGGTCGATGTCGTCGAGGCGACACCTAGTCTCGAATCGGGGAAAGGCGGCGGTCTGCAGATCCGCGCACGGCGACTTGCTCTAGGAGGCCGGCGGCGCCGGTGAGCACGTCGCTCGCTGGCCGTCGAGCTGGGCCGGGTCCTCCATCCGATAGCCGACGCCGCGAACGGTTCGGATGAAGGGGAGCGGCGCAGTCGGCTTGGCGGCCCTGGACAGCTTGCGGCGAAGGTTTCCGACGTGGACCTCGACGAGGTGTTCGTCGTCGGTCCAGCCGTCCCCCCAGATCGTGCGCAGCAGCACGTCGCGACCCCAGACCCGACGCGGCTTGGCGATCATCGTGGCGAGGAGGTCGAACTCCGTCCGCGTCAGCTCGACCTCGTCGTCGTCGATAGACGCTGTCCGGCTGTCGGTGTCGACGCTGATCCGACCGAGGACGATATCGGCCCCGTCAATGGGCGCGTGTGACTCGGGCGGTGAGACGGAAGCCGGGGCGGTCGTTGGGGCATCGGCGTCGGCCGCTGTCGGCTGCTCCATCCATCCCTGCGGGGCTCGCGGGCGACGGAACATCGCGTTGACTCGTGCGGTGAGCTCGCGCGGGCTGAAGGGTTTCGTCAGGTAGTCGTCGGCGCCGATCTCGAGCCCTACGAGCCGGTCGACCTCGTCGACGCGGGCACTGATCATGACCACGTAGGCATCGGACTCCTGGCGGATCCGGCGGCACACCTCAACGCCATCGAGGTCGGGCAGCCCAAGGTCGAGGGTCACGAGGTCCGGCGCCCGCTGCCTGACAATCTCGAGGGCGCGGTGGCCCGAAGATGTCGAGTGAACCGAGAAGCCTTGCATCGCGAGTGAGTGGGTCAGCAGTTCGCGAATGTCGGCGTCATCCTCTACGACGAGCGCCACCCGTTGGGCGGTGTCCATGCCGGTCAGTCTCTCAGAAGCGGATATACCGGGCAGAGGAATGGCGGAGAGTGGCTGTGACCACGGTCGTTGACTCGCCGACATCCTGCCAAGCGTGAAGGCCAGCCAGGGCGCAGCACGGGGCGCGCCTCTGGCGGAGCTGCACCTGCTGAATGGGGTGTTCCCCTGCAGCGTGCTCACTCGTGGGATACCGTCCGAGGCGGCGTCCGGAAGCCTGGGTGCGAGGACCACGACCTGCGGAGTGTGGATCGAGTGGCAACTTCACGAGGAGGCGTCGCGGCCCAGGTGATGACCCTCTCGGTCATTGGACTCGTGGTTGCGCTCCTGTCGTATGGCGTCACGGTCGGCTCCGACACGATGTGGCTCGTGGCGCTCGGGAACGACATCGCGGCTCATAGGGCTATTCCGGTCGGCGTCCCGTTTCTCGACGCAGACACCACCCACTGGGTCAATGTTCCGGTGCTCGGAGAACTGGTGATGGCAGGAGCAAATGCTCTCGGAGCATGGGGCTTGGTGACCCTTCAACTGCTCCTCGTCGTCGTGACCCTCGTGCTTCTGGCGATCACTGCCAGCAGGCTGGGCGCCGCGGATGGGGCCGTCGCCGTAGTGCTCTTCCTCTTCGTGGTTGGGTCCCTCTCCAGCCTCGGAGTGGTGCGCGCACAGACCCTCTCGTTGCCGTGCTTTGCCGCACTCCTGCTTCTGCTGCGGCGCGAGCAAATGAGGCCGAGCAAACTCATCTGGCTCGTGCCCGCCATCACCCTCGTGTGGGGGAACCTGCACGGTGGGGTGCTGATGGGCGTTGCTGTCGCGGGTTGTCACCTCCTCTTCTCCCGTGCACGACGGGACCCGCGAACCGCGATGGCCGTGGGTCTGGCGATGGGCGTCTCGCTCTGGGTCACTCCCGGTGGCCTGCGAACCCACGTCTACTACTGGGACGTGCTCAACAACGCGGCGGCCAAGCGAGGAGAGGGGTTGTGGGCGCCCCTCAGCCTGGGGTCCGCTCTCGACATCGCGTTGGTCTTTGCTGGGCTGGTGCTGCTCGCCCTCGCCCTCGTGGGCCGGCTGCCGGTCTGGGAGTACGTGGCCGTGGTCGGCCTGCTCGTCGCCACCGGGCAGACATCCCGGCACGGCGTCTGGCTGTTGATGCTGCTGGTGCCGCACGCAGCTCGTCACCTCGACCGGCTGGCCCGAAGACGCGTGCGAGTCCCTCGACCCGCGCCAGGGGCTCTCCTTGGCACACTCGTGATCGTCGTCGCGCTCGGAGGGGCGCTACCCGGCGTCGCACAGCGAGCCGGTGCCGTGGCCGCAGCTGCCGATCGCGCGGAACGGCTCGCGGCCCAGGCGGGCAGCGACCGTCCCACGCTCGCCCCGTCTCCATTGGCGGAGTCGCTGGCGGTGGCTGGTGTCCGCCTCTGGGCAGCGAACCCCATCGACGCCCTGCCGCAGGGCAGACAGGCGGCCTACCTCGACTTTCTGGCCGACCCAGCTCGATTCGCCACGACGAGAGAGCACGCGCCGCAGGTCGTCGTGTTGCCTGCGGGGCAACAGCCTCCAGCGTGGATCGGGGCCCGCTACCGGTTGGAGGCGCAGAGCGGCCCATACGTCGTCTACAGCAGTCCGCGGTGAGCCAGGAGTCGGAGACCCCTCAGGGCATGAAGGTGCCGGGCGAGACGACGAGGAACTTGTCGATGTAGTAGACCTGCAGGGCGAGGCCCAGCACACAAGCCGCGGTGACGACGAGGACCCGGTTGCGGGGTGTGAAGATGCCTCGACTCGCTGCCGGCAGGAGGGCGACGCTCGGGCACAGGGCCAGGTAGCGCAGAATCCCACCCGACATGCCGGTGGCAGCCAACAGGAAGGTCGGATAGACCCACAACCAGCTTCGAAGGGTGTGTGGCCAGTCATCGGTCCAGCGGTTCCGAGAGATGGCGAAGAGGATGAGCACCAGGATCGCGAGGGTGACAGCGAAGGGCCAGTTGCCGTCGCGTACAGAGTGGCCGAACCAACCCAAGTTCAGCATCGAACCGGAGGAGGTGCGCTTTGAGGCGGCTGCCGAAGTCGACTGGAGGTGGGCTGCCATCCCGGACCAGAGCCAGATGCCGACGATCCCAATCACTCCGACTGCGGCCAGACCGAGGGCGTCCCGTCGGGAGAGCCGCGCCCCTCGGCGCCAAGCGATCGACGCGAACAGCAGAGCACAGACGACCGTCAGGGGCACCGTGATGAGGCGGGTGAAGGCAAGGAGGGCGGTCAGGCTTGCTGCTGAGAGGTAGTGGCGCCCTTCGATGGCCCACAGGGTCGATACGAGCAGGAGGAGGGCCAAGGATTCGCTGTAGGCCATCTGCAGGATCGGGGCTCCGATGAAGCACGACGTGAGCAGGACTGCACTGACTCCAAGCGCGACGCCACCCGTTCGCTCCACGAGTCGGTAGAACACGATCATGGCCGCGGCCCCGAACAGGAGGTTCAGGGCTGTCGCGGCAACGGGCATCGAGAGCCCTGACATCAGCATGACGGCACGGACCGCCATGGGGAAAAGGGGTGGGAAGGCCCAGGCCCAATAGGGATCCGGATTCGAGCCGGTTGCCGTCCCGGCGGCTCCTGCGCCTGGATAGCCCTCCGCCGCGATGTACTCGTACCACTGTCCATCCCAGTTGATGATGACACCAAAGTATCCGGGGTCCGGTGGCAGATCTTGATAGACAAACATGCCCGGATTGCTCCCGCTCGTCAGGGCCATTTGGTCGTGCGAGGCAAGGATGATGATCAGGGCATCGAAGGCCCGGATGAGGCCGAAAGCCGCCACCGGGAACCACCAACGGAAGCTCCGGGAACGGGCGCTGCGTGCGATCGTCGCCCTCAAGCGGTGCCGACGGGACCGCTCCTGACTCATGGCACCGCGTGCGATCTGGGCGGTGCCGTCGATCGCCTTGGATGATCCCCTCACGGCCCAGAGCCTGCCATGGGGCCTGCCCGGATAGTGCCATTTCGCGGCAAGTGATCCGCTCCTACCGCACAACTGGTTCGGCTGCCTCCCGAGGGTGGGTCGAAGGCGGGCAACACGACTTTCGGGGGTTTTGTCAATTCTGTCCCCCGTCGAGCAGAGATGCCCTACCGTTTCGCTCGGGAGGTGGATCTCATGGGGTGGCACTGGATCCAAGACTGGACTCTTCGAGGCCGGCGGAGGCACGACTCGGGGGCGACGGCGGTGGAGTACGCCATCATGGCGTCTCTCATTGCCGCCGTCATCGCGGCAGCCGTGGCGCTCATCGGGCCGCCTCTTGAAACCATCTTCGCGTCTATGGCGAACGGCCTCTAGCCGGTACGCTTCACTTTTTCAGGACAAAGTAGCATTAGAGCACATACGGTTGCCTCGGGACACACGGGGTGGCCCACCGCAATGGGAGGAAATTCAGATGACCAAGCTTGCTGCCAAGCTCCAGACCATCCGCGCCGAGAAGGGCGCCACCGCCGTTGAGTACGGGCTCATGGTTGCCCTCATCGCCATCGTCATCATCGTGGCCGTGACCCTTCTGGGCGGCAACCTCAGCAACCTCTTCAACACGGTTGCGACATCGATCTGACCGCCGCGCTGGTGGCTCTCGGGAGCGAGGCTCCTCGGAGCCTCTCCTTCCGGGAGCCACCATTCATATAGGCGGTGGGGGCCGCTTGACTTTGGGGGAGGGATGGGAATGATGCTTGTTCGGCGACGCACCGATCGCGGCGCTTCGGCGGTCGAGTTCGCGTTGGTTCTGCCCCTCTTCCTGCTCGTGATTGCTGGCGTTGTCGACTTCGGACGAGCCCTCTTCACCCAGGTGGTCCTCACCAACGCGGCCCGTGAGGGCGCCCGCGCTGCCATATTCACTACTTCGACACCAGGGCCATCGGTCCGCGCCAGCACGGCCGCGCCTGGTGTCAGTCCGTTGGCGATTCAGGTGATCGCCTGCCCCAGCACGTCGACCACGGCCGTGTATGCGACGGTCGTCGCGGCCGTTCCGACGTTCGACTGGATCATGCTCAAGCCCGTCATGAATATGTTCGGCGCCGGCGGTGCACTCCCCACATCGCTGTCAGGTAAGGCGGTCATGAAATGCGGAGGATGACTAGGCGAGGCCAGTTCAAATTTTCGGGCCATCGGACCCGTGAACGTGGCGCGGTCGCGGTGGTCACGGCGATCTTCACCGCCTTCATCGTCATCGCAGCCTTGGCGGTGAGTGTCGACGTCGGTCGTATCACCTCCGAGCGTAGCCAACTACAGAACGGGGCTGACGCAGCGGCTGCTGCGCTGGCGAGCTTCTGCGCCGACGGCTCCGTCAGGTGCAGTGCCGACCCTTCGGTGAACAAGCTGCAGGAGTTGGCGGGACGGAATGCTCAGGACGGCAGTGCTGACCTAAGCGGAGGTAGCTACGGTGGAGGATCGTGGGATCCAGCTTGCTTCCACGGGACTTTAGACGTCCCGCTCCCGGGCGTGAACTGTCCAGCCGGTGAATATGTGGACATCTCGAATTGCCCGCCGGCTCCTGACTGGCTCACGGCCGACTTTCCGTATGTCGAGACGCGACCACACACCCTCGAGAAGGACTCGACCACCATCCTGCCGAACATCTTCGGCAAGGCGCTGTCGGGAGCCTCGACTGGCGACACGTACCGCACCTGTGCGCGAGCAGCATGGGGCTCTCCGAAGAGCTACTCCAGTACGGTTCCCGTCACGTTCTCCATGTGCGAATGGCAGGAGTTCATGGCTACGACCGGGAACGTGTATGGGGACAAGCCCGTCGGGAGGCCAGGGTATGGAGGCGCCGACCAGCCGCCTTGGCCATCGGCCAACTATGACCAGGTCATCTACTTGGCCAACTCCGACAAGTCGGCGCCCTGCACCAAAGATGGAAGAGACGGACCTGGCGGGTTCGGCGATGTGCAGGCTCCGGGGTGCCAAGCCACGGTGTCAACCGGCGGATGGCTGGTGGGCGACAATGGAGAGAACATCGCAAGCGACTGCAAAACCGTCCTTGCCAACCTGAGGGGCACCGTCGTTTCGATTCCCGTATTCGATTGCCTCTACAAGCTGAACACGACGTACAACGGCCCACTGCCCGGTAACGATGTCTGCGACGGAAGCGGCAGTGGGGGCACGTACAACTACCATGTCGCAGGTTGGGCCAGGTTCTACATCTCCGGATACTCGTTCCCGGGCGTGCGGTCGCCCAGCTACATCGCGGCGACAAATACGAGTCCTCAGGGCTATCCCTGCACCAACAGCGAGAGCTGCATCTCCGGCTGGTTCGTCAAGGGCGAGCTGGAAGCGGATGCGATCCTCCCCCCTGATGGATCGAGCGACTACGGCTCGTACGCCATTGTTCCGGCAGGCTGAACGAGAGAGAGCATGAAGATGAACCGACGCTTGATCGTGATCCTGTCGGCCGTGCTGCTTGCGTTGCTCGGGACTGCCCTCGTCATCAACTACGTGCGAAGTGCGGACGCTCGCGCCATTGCGAGTCAGCAGCCGGTCAAGGTCTATGTCGCCGAAAAGCTGATCCCGGTCGGAACGACCCTCAAGGATGCCCAACGCACCCAGCTGATCGCCGAGACCCACGTTGCGGCGCAAGCACTTCCCAAGGGCGCCCTTCAGGACATCAATCCCGAGAACAACACCCTGCTGGCGCTCTCGGACATCCAGCCCGGTGAGTTCCTCATGTCGGCCCGTTTCGGAAACACGCCGGTCGGGGAAAAGGCGATCGAGGTTCCGCCCGGCATGCTGGCCGTGTCCCTGCAGCTCTCTGACCCGGCTCGCGTCGGCAAGTTCGTCACCCCCGGCTCGCACATCGCGATCTTGGCCACGCACACCATCAAGGCAGTCGGAACGGATCCGGAGGTGAAGGCGTTGAACGACCTCGCCCTCACCGGCACGTCACCCCTCCTGCCCGATGTCCAAGTCATCGCCATGGGCGACACCCCTCTCGCCGCCCCTAACCAGGACTCGAAGGATCAGGCGAAGACGCCGGGCTTCCTCGTCACGGTCGCGGTGTCACCCGACGACGCGGTGCGTCTCGTCCACGGCATCAACAACTACACCCTCTATGCCGGGTTGCGCGGTCCCGACGTGAAGATGGACGCCAACACGCAGGCGAACGACGCCACGCTCTTCAAGTTCGACCCCAAGGCCCTGCTGAAGGAGGTGCAGTAGCGTGACCATTCTCTGGGATCTTGACCCGACGACGACCGAGAGCTATCGGTTCGCTCTCGGTGGCAGCGTCGAAGTCCTCGGGCACGGTCACGCGGTCGGCCGCAGCATCGAGGAGGGCGGGGAGCACCTCGTCGTCATTGGGCCCGACGTGGCACTCGCCGCTGCCTGTGAGCTGGCGGAGCAACTGCGGGTCTCGCATCCGGAGGTAGGAGTGATCCTCCTGCGCCACCGGCTCGAAGTGGGAGTCCTCGCCCAGGCGTTGCGGAGCGGCATACGAGAAGTCGTGCAAGCAGATGACCAGGCTGCCTTGGCCGATGCGGTCAGACGCAGCGAGGCCCTGACCGCCCAACTCGGTGGAACGACGATGGCCGCGGCGGCTACGGGCAAGGTCGTCACGGTGTTCTCTGCCAAGGGCGGGGTGGGCAAGACGACCCTCGCCACGAATATGTCGGCTTACCTGTCGTCAACGGGCGCGCGCACCCTCCTCGTCGACCTCGACCTCATGTTCGGGGATGTCGCGATCAGCCTGCAGCTCGTCCCCACGGGGTCCGTCATGGACGTCGTCGCCATGTCAGGCAATATCGACCTGGAAGGGCTCAAGTCGGTCGTCACGCGCCACGAGCCAAGTGGACTGGACGTCCTGGCGGCGCCCTCGGACCCCGGCGACGCGGAGCGGATCGGGGGCGACGTCATCACGGAGCTGCTCCGAGTGGCTCGGAACCACTACGACTACGTCGTCGTGGACACCCCGCCGTCCTTCACCGAGCATGTCCTTGCCGCCTTCGATGTGAGCGACCTGACGGTCCTCGTCGCCACCCTGGACATCCCTGCGCTGAAGAACCTGCGCATTGCGCTGCACACACTCGACGTCCTGGGGGCGCCCAAGGAGACGCGGACCGTCCTGCTCAACCGAGCGGACCTCAAGGTCGGCTTGGCCTCCAGTGATGTGGAGGCGGCCCTCAAGGTGCCGGTCGTCGCAGAGGTTCCCTTCAGTCTGTCCGTTCCTGCCGCCGTGAACCGCGGTGTGCCCCTTGTCCTCGAGGAGCCCCGCAGCGCGGTTTCCCTCGCGATGCGCCACTTCGTGGACCACGAGGTGCGCCAGCGCTTCGGAGAGACGATCCAGAACGGCGCTAAGCGCAGCTTCACCCTGCTGAGGAGCAAGAGATGACGAACCTTGCCGAGCGACTCGACCGCGCCCGCCAGGTCCAAGGCGCCTTCGGGCAGTCGCCTGTTCAGATGCGGGAGCCTCAGGCGCTCAGCTCCCAGGGCACCGCCAAGCGCCCCGTCGACCCCTTTGCGGCCGTCAAGGAACGCGTGCACCAAGAGCTGATGGACTCACTCGGCCCGCGGCTCTATGACCCGCACCTGCCTGAGTCGGAGTTGGCCGCTCAGGTTCGCGCGACCCTGCAGCAAGTCATCGATGCCGAACAGACTCCGCTGTCGCACGCCGACCGGATCAAGATCTCGCAGGACATCTCGGACGACATCCTGGGGCACGGACCGCTCGAGCCGTACCTGCGTGACACCGAGGTCAGCGAGATCATGGTCAATGGTCCGCACTCCATCTACATCGAGCGCTCGGGCAAGCTGTATCCGGTCGACGCTCAGTTCGCGGATGATGCCCACCTGCGTCGGACGATTGACAAGATCGTGAGTCGAGTCGGTAGGCGCGTCGATGAGTCCAGTCCACTCGTGGATGCCCGCCTGCCCGACGGCTCACGTGTCAACGCAGTGGTCCCGCCGATCGCCTTGGACGGATCCCTCTTGACGATCCGTAAGTTCTCCGCCGATCCGTTCACCGACCGGGATCTCATTTCTTTTGGAACGTTCTCGGTCGCGGTTCGCGACTTCCTCCAGGCCTGCGTGCTGGGGCGCCGCAACATCATCATCTCGGGCGGCACCGGGTCCGGAAAGACGACAACCCTCAACGTGATCAGCTCCTTCATCCCAGAGGACGAGCGCATCGTCACGATCGAGGATGCCGCCGAGCTTCAGCTGCGCCAGGACCACGTGCTCCGGCTTGAGTCCCGGCCGTCAAACATCGAGGGCAGGGGCGCGATCCCGATTCGCGAGCTGGTCCGCAACTCGCTCCGTATGCGGCCTGACCGCATCGTGGTGGGTGAGGTGCGCGACGGTGCTGCCCTCGACATGCTGCAGGCGATGAACACCGGTCACGACGGGTCGCTCACGACGGTCCACGCCAACACGCCTCGAGACAGCCTGTCGCGTCTCGAGACCATGGTGCTGATGGCCGGCGTCGACCTGCCCGTGCGAGCCATTCGGGAACAGGTCGCCGGCGCGGTCGACCTCATCATCCAGCAGACGCGGCTCAAGGACGGTTCCCGCAGGATCGTGGCGATCACCGAGGTGGTCGGCATGGAGGGCGAGGTCGTCACCCTGCAGGACATCTTCACCTTCGACTACTCGGCGGGCCGGGACGAGAGTGGGCGGTTCCGAGGACAGTTGGTGCCCACGGGAATTCGCCCGAAGTTCACTCAGGAGCTCGCCGACCTGGGAGTCGAGCTGCCCTTCACCCTCTTCTCCCGGGTGGGGCTGTGACACGAAGGCTCCCCAGCCTCTTGCTGGCTGTCGGCGCCTCCGCGGGCCTGCTCCTGGGCACGGCCTCGGCGGCCTCGGCAGACAGCGCTCCCATCGTGTCCATCAGCGACGTGAAGACGAGCGGGTCGACGGTCCAGGGAGTCCTCACGTTCCGAAGCGCCGGCGTCGTGCAGGTGGACGAGGGAACCTTCGTCGCGGCGATAGATGGCAAGGCGACGCCTGCCTCCATCACCAAGGCCACGCACATCGACCGCACGGCCATGTTGGTCATCGACACGAGCGGATCCATGGGGGCCCCTGGAATGGCGACCGTGCGCGCAGCCACCAAGTCGTACCTGCAGGAGGCCCCAGCGGATGTGCGCATCGGCGTCGTCACGTTCGCCGACACCGCGGGCGTCGACCTCAAACCGACTGAGAACCGGTCGGCCGTCCAGCGCGTCGTGAACGGGCTCGCCTCCCGCGGCGACACGAGCCTCTATGCGGCAGTCCAGGACGCCGTCGCTGCACTCGGCACGGAGGGCGACCGCAGCATCGTGCTGCTGAGCGATGGCGGGGACACGGTCAGCAAGAACCGTCAGGCGGAGCTCGGCAGGACCACGGAAGCCGTGCGAAAGGCGGGTATCCGCGTCGACGTCGTCCGCTTTCGGACCAATGACCCTGATGCAAGTGCGGCTCTGAGCCAGTTCGCAGGGGCAAGCGGCGGATCCGTCATCGCGGCCGACAATGCGGAGGCGGTGGGGGCCGCCTTCCAGACGGCGGCTCGAGCGCTCAAGTCGCAGGCCGCCTTCCAGATCCAGCTGCCTGCGCCGCTGGGTGGTGCGCATGCGATCAGGCTGAGCGGCACCGTGCAGGGCCAGCCGTTCTCCATCTCGCAGAAGGTCGACTTCGGAGCAGCCGCGGCAGTTCCCACGCCGCAGACACCTCGGGGCTCGCCCAGCGTTGCGTCACCACCGTCGAACCTCGCGATGGCCCCGTCCCGGATGCCGTGGATCGCCAGCTCCATCCTCGGAGTCGCGATCTTCCTGCTGGCGTTCGGCATCTTGACGCCCAAGCTGCAGACCCGGCGCGAGCGACGGCTGGCGACGATCGAAGCCTACGTCGCACCGATCCCGGTCATGTCGCGATCGGAGACCAAGGGACACCCCGCCCCCCTGAGCGAACAGCTCGTCGACCTCGGCGAGCGCGCCATGAAGGGGCGCAAGTCCACCGCCCGCACCCTTGAGCTCATCAACAGGGCGGACCTACCGCTGAAGGCGGGCGAGTGGTTCGTCCTCACGGTCATCGCCGTCGTGGTCGGGGCGGCCCTCGGTGCCATTCTCGCCGGTACGCCCGCCCTGGGCCTGCCCTTGGGCGCAATCCTGGGCGCGGTGCTGCCCCAGCTGACGCTGCGAATCCTGGCGAGCCGCAGGGCATCCGCCTTCGAACGCGTCCTGCCACAGTCTCTCCTCCTCGTCTCGACCGGACTGAAGAGCGGCTTCGGCCTGCCCCAGGCTCTCGACTCGCTGTCCCGGGACGGGGCAGAGCCGGTGGCCAAGGAAGTCTCGCGTGCCCTTGCCGAGACTCGCATCGGCACCGATATCGCCGATGCGCTGGACCACGTCACCGAACGGATGGGCAGCAAGGCCATGTCCATGGCGGTCATGGCCATCCGTATCCAGCGCGAGGTCGGCGGCAACCTGGCCGAGACCCTCGAGACGACGGCCCATACGTTGCGTGAGCGCGAGGCCCTCTACCGTCAGGTCCGAACGCTGTCCGCGGAGGGACGTCTCTCCTCGTACATTCTCATCGGCCTGCCCATTGGACTCTTCTTCTACATGCTGGGCGTCAACTACGGCTATGTGTCCCTGCTGTGGACCACCGGCATCGGCCTCGGGATGCTGGCGGGAGGCATCATCATGTTGGGCCTTGGGATCGTATGGATGCGTAAAGTCGTGCGGATCGAGGTCTGATCGTGATCACCTTGTACATCGGAGTGGGCCTGCTGGCACTGGGGATCTTCGCTCTGGCTCTCAGCCTCGCCCTCGGTGTGACCTCGGGGGGCCCGACCGGGGTGGCGAAGTCCCTGGCCCTAATTGAAGGGTCGGTGAGCCAGCGCACGGCCCTCAAGACCGAGCTTGCCACGAAGGACCGCCTCGTCACACCCCTCTTCGAGCGCACTCGGGCCCTGGCGCTGGCCCTTTCCCCGAGTGGGACCACGGAGCGCCTCACGAGGAGTCTCGACAGAGCCGGTAATCCCTCCCCGTGGACCGTGGAACGGATCATGGGTGTCAAGGGGACCGCGCTCATCATCGGCGCCGTCCTCGGTTTCCTCTACGGTGGCGGCCTCACCCTCGCGGGCATCGTCGTCTCCGTTGGGCTTGCCGCGGGCTTCTTCTATCTGCCGGACCTCCTCATCTACAACCTAGCGTTGAAGCGGCAGGAAGTCGTGGCTAAGGGGTTGGCCGAGGCCCTCGACATGCTCACCATTTGCGTCGAGGCGGGCCAGGGCTTCGACTCGGCCCTCATGCGGGTCGCCAAGAACGCCGAGGGCCCCATTGCGGGGGAGTTCGCGCGCGTGATCTCGGAGATCCAGATCGGCAAGTCCCGGGGCGAGGCCTTCGCGGCGCTGGGCGATCGAGTGACGCTGCCGGACATCAAGAACTTCGTCTCCGCAATCGTCCAGGCCGACCGCCTCGGCCTGCCGATCGCCGCCGTCCTTCGGGAGCAGACGAGCGTCATGCGGCTGACGCGCCGCCAGAGGGCGGAGGAGAAGGCCCAGAAGGTCACCGTCAAGATCCTCTTCCCGATGCTGCTCTGCATTTTTCCGGCGCTCTTCATCGTCATCATCGGGCCAGGTGCGATCCGCATGATGGACACGCTGTTCAGCGGCGGCCTCTAGGGCGCTGTTGCTCATCCCATGACCGCAACTCTCTCTCCGACGCGGGGCACTGCCGAACCCCGGCTCACGTTGCCCCGCAGGGTCGTCCCCTGGCTCGCCGGCAGCGCCATCGGGCTCCTCCTCGTCCGGATGACAGGTCCCGTCGTGGACCCGGACACGTTCTGGCACATCAGCACCGGGGACTACGTGCTGGCCCACGGGAACTTCGTGGGGCCGGACCCCTTCGGCGCCTCTGCCACGAAGCCTTGGGTGCTGAACCAGTGGCTCCCGGAAGTGCTCATGAGCTGGGCGGACCGACTGGGCGGGTTGGGCGCTGTGGTGTGGCTCTACGATCTCGTCCTGATCCTCTTGGTTGGAGCGATCTGGGTTTCCTGCCGGCGCCGGGGCTCTTCGCTCGTCGCGGTCGTCATCACGGCCTTGGCCCTCTGCGCGACGATCGGCAGCCTGTCGCCCCGACCGCAGGTCCTGACCTTCCTGTTCATGGCGCTCACCGTGGACGCGTGGCTCCGGACTGCCGACGACCGGCGGGCACGCTGGTGGCTCGTCCCCCTGAACTGGCTGTGGGCCTGCAGCCACGGGATGTGGTTCCTCGGCCCGGGAGTGGCGCTGCTCGTGATCCTGGGCATGGCGCTGGAGCGCCCCAGATCGGCGACGAGGCTCGTTCGACTCCTGCTCATACCCATCGGGTCTCTGGCAGCCGCTGCGCTCACGCCAGCCGGCTGGGCGATCCTCGTCTCCCCGTTCCAGGTCAACGAGGTCACCGGGTACATCCAGGAGTGGCAGCCGGTCGAGACCAGCTATCCCCCCTTCATCGCCGCACTCGTCCTGGTCTGCCTCGTTGTGCTGAGCGCGGGCCGCACCCGAGTCGGGCGGCGGTGGACCACCGTCCTACTCGCGCTCGCGGCCACCTTCCTGATGTTCCGGTACGGCCGCACGATCGCTGTTGCTGGGGCCATGCTGGCACCTCTCGCATCTGTAGCCCTCCAGGAGCTGACGGGAATGTCCCGAGAACCGGTGAATCGGCGGGAGCGCCTTGCGCTCTTTGCTGTTCCGGGCGTGCTCGTGCTCGCCATGACGCTCATGGTCCCGGCACTACGGCTGCCGGGAACGGGGCCCAACGCCCTTGACCCCCAGCTGGCGGCGCTGCCGAGCGGAACGATCGTGTGCAACGACTGGGCCGACGGTGGGTGGCTCATCTACAAACACCCCAACGTCCGCGTGACGATCGACCCTCGGGCCGAGATCTACTCGACTGATCACATCGAGGGCTACGGCAAGCTCCTGCAGGGCCAGCCGGGGTGGCAGCAGTACGTGGACGAGACCGGGTGCCGCTACGCCCTCTTCGGCAAGGACTCAGCAGCCGTAGAGGTGCTCAGGCTGTCGAAGTGGCAGCGGGTCGCGGCGGGCGACGACTACCTCCTGCTTCGTGCACCTGCGGCCGGAAGCCGGACCTGACCCGAGCACCAAAGACGGTGGTGGCGTGCGCAATTCGCGCACGCCACCATCGTGGTTCCCGCTGAGGGTCAGACTGCGCGCAGCCTCGGCTGTGCATTCAGCCGGTGCTCGCCGCGCAGCAGCGAGGCGGCCTTCGCCCGACGGACGCCACTGCGGCGCCGGCGGGGAGTGGTGGCCGGCTTCGGAGCGGCCTCCGGCTCGTGCTCGAGATGCTCGCGCAACCGCTCGAGGATCGCCCGGTGCAGGCGGGAGACCTGCATCTGGCTCACGCCGAGCCGCTCGCCGATCTCGGCCTGGGTGCAGCCTTCGACGTAGCGCCACCAGAGGATCTGGCGCTCGCGGTCGTCGAGGTGGGCCATGGCCGACTGCACGCTGAGCATGTCGTCAATGCGGGCGAACTCGTCCCCGTCGGCGGCGATCATGTCGGAGAGGGGAGCGGACCCCGCCTCGGCGTCACGCGTCGGTGCGTCGAGCGAACGGGAGTGGTAGGCCGCCTCCGCGCAGACGCACTCGCGCACTGCCGTCTCCGGCAGGTCGAGGTCGGCCGCGACGTCGGCGTGGGTGACGGTCCTGCCGAGGTCCTGCTCGAGCCGTTCCCGGCTCTCACGGACGTCGGCGCGCAGCTCCTGCAGCCTCCGGGGCGGGCGGACGGACCACGTCGCATCCCGGAAGTAGTGCTTGAGCTCGCCGCGGATCGTCGGACCCGCGAAGGACGTGAAGTTCCGGCCGGAGCCGGGACGGTAACGGCGCATCGCTGCCACGAGGGCAGCGCGCCCGATCTGGACGAGATCCTCACGATCGACGCCACGCCGCTGGAACCGCAGTGAAATCCGGTCCGCGAAGTCGATGTTGAGGCTGATGATCTCGCTCTCGAGGGCCTCCCGCTCGGCGGGAGTCGCATCTTGCATCTTCTCGAAGCACGCCTCCGTGCGCTGGTCACGGTCGTTACGGTCGGTGCGGGCGGTGGAGAGCTTCGAGGTGGTACGGGCGAAGGTTGAAGTCGCAGAAGACATCGCGCTGGGCTCCGTTCATTGCATAGTGCGGTGAAACTGAGCGGGCGCGTGGTTTGACCCGGTCTCGGTCCTTCGACCGTGCCACGAGTTACGACCAAGTGCAACCCGGCATGCGAAAGGAGACGGCTCGTGACTACCCCTGCAGCGAAGTGTTAACACTGTGACGTGCGTCATCTGTATGCCGCTCAGCCGGCGTTCAGCGGAAGGTCACCTTCCGCGCGGGCGGGCTCAGCGGCATACCTCGTGGGTGGTGGTGACGGCGCCGACCTCATGGGTACGTCCCGAGCGCAACCCAGCCAAGGAGGTAGGTCGACCATGGCCGACATCGCGCAGCGCGCCCAGTCGATGGTGCGCAAGGACGACAAGGGCGGCTTCCCCGCCCAGACCCAGGAGCCGCCGGGCTCGTTCCAGGTGATGGACCCGGTCCCCGACCATGGCGAGGAGACCTATCAGGGGCACGGCCGGCTCACGGGGATGAAGGCGCTCATCACCGGCGGCGACTCCGGCATCGGGCGAGCCGTCGCCATCGCCTTCGCGCGTGAGGGGGCCGACGTCGCGATCAACTACCTCGAGCCCGAGGAGTCCGACGCCAGCGACACGATCGACTGGATCGAGAGGGCCGGCCGCAAGGGCGTCAAGGTGCCCGGCGACATCCGCGACCGCGCGACGTGCGAGCAGATCGTCGCCGAGGCGGTCGAGCAGCTCGGCGGTCTCGACATCCTCGTCAACAACGCCGGCTTCCACTGGGACAAGAGCGAGCCCGGCATCGCGCACATGGCCGCGGAGCACGTCGAGCGGGTCTTCCGGACCAACCTGCACGGTACCTTCTACGTGACCCAGGCGGCGGTCGAGAACATGCAGTCCGGCGGCGCCATCATCAACACCACCTCGGTGCAGGCCTACGAGCCTTCACCGACGCTGCTCGACTATGCCGCGACCAAGGCGGCACTGACGAACTTCACGGTCAACCTGGCAAAGGAGCTGGGGCCGAAAGGGATTCGCGTCAACGCCGTCGCCCCCGGGCCGATCTGGACGCCGCTGCAGCCGGCCACCCGTCCGGAGGAGAAGATCGAGACGTTCGGGGCGAACACCCCGCTCGGTCGCGCCGGCCAGCCGGCCGAGGTGGCTCCCGCCTACGTCTTCCTCGCGTCGCCGTCCGACGCGAGCTATGTGTCCGGGACGGTCCTCGGTGTGACAGGTGGCGAATCCGTCTTCTAGCCCGCTTGGCGCCACTACCGTTGGTGCATGACGCGGACCGTGGGGGTCGAGGAGGAGATGATCCTCGTCGACCTCGGCACGGGCCGGCCGCTGTCGGTCTCCGGGGCCGTCCTCGCGAAGGCGACCCAGTCGCTCGGGCAGGACCCGGCCGCGAAGGTCGGGATCGTGCCGCGGGGCGCCGTCGAGGGGGAGTTCCAGCAACAGCAGCTCGAGATCCACACGTCCCCGGTCGTCGACCTCGCCGATCTCGATGCCGAGCTGCGGCACTGGCGCGGTCTCGCCATCGAGCTGGCCGAGTCGGTCGGTGCCGGGCTCGTCGCCCTCGGGACGTCGCCGATGGCGTTCGCGCCGCGGTCCGTGCCCTCTCCGCGGTATCAGGAGATCCGTGACCTGCTGGGGCTTACCGCCCGGCAGCACCTCACCTGCGCGTGCCACGTCCACGTCAACGTCGAGTCGGATGAGGAGGGCGTCGCGGTGATGGACCGGGTGCGGGTGTGGCTGCCCGTCCTCCTCGCCGTCAGCGCGAACTCGCCCTATTGGCAGGGCGAGGACACCGGCTATGCCAGCTATCGCACCCAGGCCCTGACCCTCTGGCCGTCGTTCGGGCCGCCCGAGCGGTTCGGCAGCGCCGCGGCGTACCACCGGCTCGTGTCGATCATGCTCGACAGCGGGGCGCTGCTCGACGAGGGAATGATCTATTGGGACATGCGGCTGTCGGCCCGCTATCCCACGGTCGAGATCCGGTCGGCGGACGTGTGCCTCGACGTCGCCGACACGGTGTTCGTCGCCGCCTTGTGCCGCGGCCTCGTGGAGAGTGCCGCCCGGGACTGGCGGCGCGGCGAGCCGGCGCCTGACGTGCCGACGTCCCTGCTGCGGGTGGCGACGTGGCAGGCCGCAAGGTATGGCGTTGACGGTGACCTCATCGACCCCCTGACGATGCGGCGGGCGCCCGCTCGGGACGTCGTCGCGTCGCTCGTGTCGTATGTCGCAGCGGCCCTCGACGAGTGCGGTGACCGGCTCGTCGTCGACCGGGGCGCGGAGCGGCTCTGGACCCGGGGGGCCGGCGCCTCCCGGCAGCGGCGGACCATGGAGGGCACCGGCCGGCTGGTTGACGTCGTCGAGGAAGCGGTCCGGCTCACGGCCGGCCAGGACGCCTGACCCCCGCGCCCTCCCTCCCTCGGGGATGAGGTAATCCGGGCGGTGAGTGCCGCAGTACCTCAAACGAGGCCAGTCGAGGGGACAAACGGGACATCCGGGCGATATCGTTTGTAGCGGTCACGAAGCGAACCTTCTCGGGCCAGCAGAGAACCAGTCCGACCAAAGGAAGAGAAATCGTGAAGACCATCCGCATTCGCAGGAGCGCGCTGCGCACCGCGGTCGCTGCCGGCAGCGTCGCAGCACTTGCCACGCTGGGCGGCGCCCTGGCCTCCGCCGACGACACCCCCTCGCCGTCCCCGATCGTTGCACCGGCCGACCAGTCGGAGCCGACGAGCACGGAGACGACCACGACTGAGCCGACCGAGACCGAGACGGCGGAGCCGACGGAGACCGAGACCGCGGAGCCGGCGGAGACCGAGGCCGCGGAGCCGACCGAGACGGCCGAGCCGACCGAGACGGCCGAGCCGACCGAGACGGCCGAGCCGACCGAGACCGAGACGGAGTCGCCCAAGCCCGCCTTCACGCCCAACCCCCGGGCCATCGCGAACCACAACGACGGCCGTGGCCAGGACGACAGCCACGCTGACGTCCGTGGCGGCGGCAACGTCGACCACCGCGCCGGTGAGCACAAGGCCAAGGGCGCCAAGCAGGGCAAGCACGAGAAGAGCGAGCGCGGCCACAGCGGCCGCTGACCGCACAGCCCGCCACGTAGGCCGCCCACCTCCGAGCGCTCGGAGGTGGGCGGCATACGTCTGCGGTTGTCCTCAGCCGAGCGGTTTCGGGGCCTTCTTCACGGTCGGCTTCTTCGCGACTGCCTTCTTGACGGCTCCGCTCTTGGCGACTGTCTTCGATGCGGAGGGCTTGGCCTTCGCAGTCTGATGGCTGCCTGACTTGGGCTTGTGGTCGGAAATGACAACCGGGCCGCCGTTACGGACGACGGTGAACAGGCCGATCGCCTCGGCGAGGTCGCTCAGCTTCTGGTAGCCGTAGCGCCGGGAGTCGAAGTCGGGCGCCTGCTTCTGGATGAGCCCGCCGACGACGCTGAGGTGTGCCCAGCCGTCCTCGCCGGAGGCCGCGTCGATCGCCGCGCGGAAGAGGTTGACCAACTTGGTGTTGCCCCGTAGCTGCTCGCTGGACTGTTGTTCTCGACTGGGGGTCGCGACGTCGGCGCCCTTGTCCTTGAAGATCTCGGTGTAGATGAACTGGTCGCAGGCGATGACGAAGGGGCGCGGGGTCTTCTCCTCGCCGAAGCCGATGACCCGCTTGCCCGACTCCCTGATGCGGGAGGCAAGCCGGGTGAAGTCGCTGTCACTCGAGACGATGCAGAAGCCGTCGAAGGTGTCGGTGTAGAGCAGGTCCATTGCGTCGATGATCATCGCGCTGTCGGTGGCGTTCTTGCCCGAGGTGTAGGCGAACTGCTGGATCGGCTGGATCGAGTAGTCGAGCAGCGTCTCCTTCCACTTGCCGAGGTTCGGCCGGGTCCAGTCGCCGTAGATCCGCTTGACGCTGGCGACCCCGAAGCGGCTCACCTCGGCCAGGAGACCCTCGACGATGGAGGGGTCGGCGTTGTCGGCGTCGATGAGGACGGCGAGCTGCGCGTTGCTGGAGTCGTTCCACTGCGGTGTTGCGGGCATGGGCACACTCTGCCGCACTCCTCCGCTGGTTCGAGGTATTGGGCCGCCACCGGCGTCCGGCTATTACCTCGAACGGGGAGCGGTCCGGGTTGAGGGTACGCCGCCTGTGGACAAAAGCGAGGCTGCGTATGACAATGGCATACGTTGAGTCGATGCAGGAGGTGGACTGGAGCAAGCGGGGCCTGTACATGTGGAACAGGCATGGCGTCCGCCCGGAATGGGCCGATGAGGCGTTGCGGGACGCCAACCGGTTGGTCCTCGAGCCAGACCCGGCGAGCACCTCTGGCCGGAGTGTTCGAACGATCGGCTGGTCTGCCTCGGTACGTAGAGTCCTGACGGTTATCACCGTTGAGGACCAAGGAATCGTCTATGGAGTGAACGGATGGGCCGCCAACAGGCACGACAGAAGGCTGTACGAGGGCGCTCGCAGGTGACGAAGTTGGACGCCCTTCTGGATGCGGAGGGCGCGGCGGCGGAGGCGAATGCCAATGCGCCAGTAACGAGTAGCACCAGGGTGACGAGGCCGGGGATGGAGCGTGCCAAGGTGCTCTCCGTTCGCCTGAGCGAAGACGAGTATGAAGAGCTCCTCCTCCTCGCTGCCCGGTCGGGCGTTGGTCCCTCAACCATGGCGAGGGGACTGATCCTGCAGGGCCTCATGGAGCCGCCGCCCTCGCCGTATGAGGCCTCCTTGGCGGCCCGAGTGGCCGTTCTCGAGGAGTGGGTTGCCGCTCACTGAGACAGGCGGTGGCGCCGAACGCTGACTCGACGGGAGCCGGCAACAGCGATGCCGCTCACTTCCCGCGAAGGAAAGTGAGCGGCATACGGCTGAATTCGGTTGTCGAGTCGAGGTATTCCGCGGTCACCGGTGACTGCGGAATACCTCGACCCCGTGCGGAGGGGGTGGTCAGGCGTTGGCGCCGCCCGCGGACATGCCCTCCTTGATGAGGTCCATGACCGAGCTGTCGGCGAGCGTCGTGACGTCGCCGACCTCGCGGTTCTCGGCGACGTCGCGCAGCAGTCGGCGCATGATCTTGCCGGAGCGGGTCTTGGGCAGCTCCTGCACGATCATGATCTGCCGCGGCTTCGCGATCGGGCCGATCTCCTTGGCCACGTGGTTGCGCAGCTCGGCGACCAGCTCGGTGCCCTCGCCGGGCTCGTCGGCCTCCTGGACCGCCTCCTGCCGCAGGATGACGAAGGCGCAGACCGCCTGGCCGGTCGTCGCATCGGTGGCCCCGACGACGGCGGCCTCGGCGACCTTCGGGTGCGAGACGAGTGCGGACTCGATCTCGGTCGTGGAGAGCCGGTGGCCGGAGACGTTCATGACGTCGTCGACCCGGCCGAGCACCCAGATGTCGCCGTCGGCGTCCTTCTTGGCGCCGTCGCCCGCGAAGTACATGTCGCGGAAGCGCGACCAGTAGGTCTCCTTGTAGCGCTCGGGGTCGCCCCAGACACCACGGAGCATCGAGGGCCACGGCTCCTTGATGACGAGGTAGCCACCGGAGCCGTTCGGCACCGACTCGCCCGCGTCGTCGACGACGTCGGCCGTGATGCCGGGGATCGGCCGCATCGCCGAGCCGGGCTTGGCCGCCGTGACGCCGGGGAGGGCGCTGATCATGATCGCCCCCGTCTCGGTCTGCCACCAGGTGTCGACGATCGGGCAGCGGTCGCCGCCGATGACCCGGCGGTACCACATCCACGCCTCCGGGTTGATCGGCTCGCCGACGGAGCCGAGGAGGCGCAGCGAGCTCATGTCGAACTTCGCCGGGATGTCCTCGCCCCACTTCATGAAGGTGCGGATCGCGGTCGGCGCCGTGTAGAGGATGCTGACCTTCTTGTCCTGGACGATCTCCCAGTAGCGGCCCTGGTGCGGGGTGTCCGGGGTGCCCTCGTACATGACCTGCGTCGCGCCGAGCGTCATCGGCCCGTAGACGATGTATGAGTGGCCGGTGACCCAGCCGATGTCGGCGGTGCACCAGTAGACGTCGGTCTCAGGGTGGACGTCGTGGACGACCGCGTTGGTGTAGGCGCACTGGACGAGGTAGCCGCCGGTCGCGTGGAAGATGCCCTTCGGCTTGCCCGTGGTGCCGGACGTGTAGAGGACGAACAGCGGGTGCTCCGCCTCGACCGGGGTCGGCGTGTGCTCGGCGCGGGCGCCCTCGATCGCCTCGTGCCACCAGAGGTCGCGGTCGTCGGTCCAGTCGGTGTCCTGGCCGGTGCGGCGCACGACGAGGACCTTCTCGACCGAGGTGTCGCCGTGCTCGAGGGCGGCGTCGACCGCCGGCTTGAGGGCGCTCGGCTTGCCGCGGCGGTAGCCGCCGTCGGCCGTGATGACGACCTTGGCCTGGACGTCCTGGATGCGCGAGTGGAGTGCCTCGGCGGAGAAGCCGCCGAAGACGACCGAGTGCGGAGCGCCGAGGCGGGCGCAGGCGAGCATCGCGACGGCGGCCTCGGGGATCATCGGCAGGTAGATCGCGACCGTGTCGCCCTTGCCGATGCCCAGGTCGGCCAGGGCGTTCGCGGCGCGCTGCACCTCGACGTGCAGGTCGTTGTAGGTCAGGTCGCGGCTGTCGCCCTCGGGCTCGCCGACGAAGTGGATGGCGACCCGGTCGCCGTGGCCGGCCTCGACGTGCCGGTCGACGGCGTTGTAGCACGCGTTGAGCTCGCCGTCGGCGAACCACTTCGCGAAGGGAGCCTCCGACCAGTCGAGCACCTGGGTGAAGTCGGTGCTCCACGTGACGTACCTGCGGGCCTGCTCGGCCCAAAACGCCTCGCGGTCGTCGGCCGCGCGGCTGTACTGCTCGGCGGTGCCGTTGGCCTGGGCGGCGAACTCCGGGGGCGGCGGGAAGGTCCGGGTCTCCTGCAGGAGGTTCTCGAGCGTCTGATCGCTCACGGCATCCACCTTTCGCATCGTCATTGATCGGGGTCCACTCAAGTGGACCGTTTGCCACGCTACAAGGGGCGCGTGGGAGCCGACCGCTGAGCGGTCCGATTTGGTCGACAGACGGTCCGCGGTATGCCGCTCACCTTGGTCCCGCTGCCACCTCACCTGGGTGGTCGGCGGGGATGCTTCCGGTTGCGGGAGTGCGGTGGGCAGGAGAGGCTGCGGGTCACAGGGGTCGAAATATCCGATATGTCCGTTTCTGCAGCTCCCTGAAAGGACTGGCATGTCCCGTCGCCGAACCCATCCTCCTCACCGTCTCCTGCGTCGCGCCACCGTCGCGGTCGCCGCCTCGCTCGGGCTGACCCTGAGCCCTGTCGTCGCCTGGGCGTGCGACGACGGCGAGCAACAGGCCACCGCCGAGACCGCCCCGGCCTCGCCCCATACGGCTCGTGCGGTCGCCGCCGGGCAGCTGGACGCGGTCGCTCCGTCCGGCGACTACGGCTCCGTCGAGTTCGTCGGCAACCTGCCCGAGGCGGTCGGGGCCACGGCGATCAACTTCCTCGACTACGGCGCCAAGCAGCGCGCCATGTTCGTCACCGGCCGGTTCGGGCTCAAGTCGTATGACGTCACGAACCCCGAGAAGCCACGGCTGCTCGACTCGATCGACATGCCCGGCTTCTGGGAGAACGAGGACATGGACGTCGACCCGAGCCGCAAGCTCGTCTTCCTCTCGCAGGACCCGCGCGCGTTCGGGCAGCCCCAGTCATCAGGAGAGTCCGGGGTCTACATCGTCTCGGCCCGCGACCCCGCGAACCTCGAGATCCTCAGCTTCGCGCACGTCCCGGCAGGCCACACGACGACGTGCATCAACGACTGCAAGTACCTGTGGACCGGCGGCCCGATGAAGGCCGACGACCAGCCCGAGGACTGGCAGGGCCGGCCGATCTTCGTCACCGACATCCGCGACCCGAAGCGGCCCAAGGTCTATCCCGACCCGGTGGACCTCGGGCGCAACGACGGCGTCACGGACTACGTCCACGACGTGCAGGTCGACGAGGACGGGGTGGCGTGGGCGTCCGGCCGTGGCGGCCTGCGCGGCTACTGGACCAAGGGGCGGCACTGGGACCCCGTGCAGAAGGTCTACCGCGTCGCGACGGCCTCCGACCCGGTGCCCTATGCCGGCGGCAAGTTCGTCCAGCAGCCCGACGTCGGCTTCCCCGGTGGCTCGTTCGCGCACAACGCGCTGCGGCCGACGCGGTCGATGGGTGGGCACCCGGCCGGGGACCTCGCCCTCGTGACGATCGAGAACTTCAGCGACTCGTGCGAGACCGACGGCAACCTGCTGTTCGTCTCGCTCGGTGACAGCCGCGACGGCCAGGGCTGGCGCTCGACGCCCGAGAACCCGTACCGGCTCAAGATCGTCGGCGAGTTCAGCCCCTGGGGGCAGGAGGGCAGCGACCCCACGACGGGCTGCTCGGCCCACTACTTCCAGCTGCAGGGCGACCTCGTGGTGCAGTCCTTCTATGGCAACGGGACCCGCTTCATCGACGTCTCCGACCCGGCACACCCGAAGCAGGTCGGCTACTACCGGCCCGACGGCGGGTCGTCGGCGGCTCCCTACTTCAATGGCGACGTCGTCTATGTCGCCGACGGGCGCCGCGGCGTCGACATCATCCGTCCGACCATGGCCAAGGTCGGCTGAGAGGTGACCGGACGGCTCCGGCTAGGTCGTCCGGCTCCCACCCGGTGGGTCGCACTGGGGCTGGGGGTGCTGCTCGCGGGCTGCGCGGGCAGCACCCCCGGATCGCCCGGAGCGGAGGGCGGCGAGCCGACGGGCCCACCGTCCGCGGAGCCGCTCGCCCTCGAGTGCGGGCTCAGTGTCGTCGACGGCGGGCAGGAGGTCGTGCGCTACTGCGGGGCCGGCGCGGCGCGCGTCACCGTGCCCGGTGGCTCGTATGACGCTGAGGGCGCCGAGTGCCGCCAGCGCGGAGAGTTCGTGACGGCCAACTTCGGCACCAACTACTCCAACGACGAGGCGGCGCAGGGCCAGTACGTCGGACTGCTGCTCGGTGGCGTGCCGGGCGCCGGGGCGTCGCCCGCGAAGGTGCGGCTGGCCGGCCTCGAGGTCACGGTCGGCGGCAAGCGGCAGCAGGTGGCGGCCGCCACGGCGACGGCTCGGCTCACGGGCGACCGGCTCGAGGGGACGGTGAGC
This sequence comes from Intrasporangium chromatireducens Q5-1, assembly GCF_000576575.1. Taxonomy (GTDB): domain Bacteria; phylum Actinomycetota; class Actinomycetes; order Actinomycetales; family Dermatophilaceae; genus Intrasporangium_A; species Intrasporangium_A chromatireducens. Next base: position 12,834 of record NZ_AWQS01000007.1, on the reverse strand, counting down.
GGTCGCGTCGGCGAGGATGCCGTGTCGATCGAGTTCCACTGCACCACCGCCTGATTCCCCCACATCACCGATTCGATGTATTGCCGAGGCCTATGCGCCTCGGCAATACATCGACCCGGTGAGGGGAGGCAGGGGGAGGGGGGCGCGGGTCAGTAGCCCATGCCCATGACTGCCCGCACAGTGGCGAGGGTGCGGTCGGCCACCTCGTTCGCGCGGGCGTTGCCCTCGTGCAGCACTTGTGTCACGTAGCCCGGGTCGCGGGCCAGCTCAGCCCGGCGCTCCCGGTGGGTGGCGAGCCCCTCGTTGACCGCCTCGGTCACGACCTCCTTGAGCCGTCGCGCGCCGCCGTCGCCGACGGCCTCCGCGACGTCGGCCGGTGACTCCCCGCGGAAGAGCGCCGCGATGGTCAGCAGGTTCGCCACCTCCGGACGCGCCTCCGGGTCGTAGGTGATGTGCCGCTCCGGATCCGTCCTCGCCGACCGGATCCGCGCCGCCGTCTCGTCTGCCGTGTCGCCGAGGTTGATGACGTTGCCCTTGGACTTGCTCATCTTCGTGCCGTCCAGGCCCATGAGGAGCGGGACATCACCGAGCAGGGCCTCCGGCTCGGCGAACACACTGTGCCCAGCGGCATACCGGCCGTTGAAGCGGCGTGCGATGGTCCGTGTCAGCTCGAGGTGCGGCAGCTGGTCGCGGCCGACCGGCACGACCCGTGCCTGGCAGAAGAGGATGTCGGCGGCCTGGTGCACGGGATAGGTGAGCAGCAGCCCGGAGAGCGGCCGGCCGCCCGACAGCGCCAGCTCGTCCTTGACGGTCGGGTTGCGGCGCAGCTCGGCGTCGGTGACGAGGGACAGGAACGGCAGCATCAGCTGGTTCAGCGCCGGCACCGCGCTGTGCGTGAAGATCGTCGTCCGCGCCGGGTCCAGCCCGGCCGCGAGGTAGTCGAGCACGAGGCCGCGCACGTTGTCGCCGATCGCCCCGACGGAGTCGCGGTCGGTGATGACCTGGTAGTCGGCGATCACGACGAACGACTCGACTCCCTTCTCCTGCAGACGAACCCGGTTGCGCAGGCTCGCCAGGTAGTGCCCGATGTGCAGCGGCCCCGTCGGTCGGTCGCCCGTCAGCATCCGGAACCGGGTCGGGTCCTGCGCCGCGCGCTCGTCGATGAGCGCGTCGAGCAGAGCGCTGGAAGCCAGCGCAGCGGCATACGTGTCGCGTTCGGTCGTGATGGTCATGTCACTCCTCGGGGTGGACCCACGGGTGACATGCAACGAGCCGCCCGTGGGCGGCTCGGATGGGTATGCTCGACAGGGCCGCCTCTCAGAGGGGCAGCCACCACGCGCGCAGGGCGGTCGAAGTCACAGACCGAGTGTACCTACAGTGATGGGGTGCCCGACGCCCAGCTCATCGCCCAGATCTCCTCTCTGACCGGCCTGCCCGGCGTCGCGGACAAGGCCGAGGCGGTCCGCGAGGCGTGCACCCGCCTGCGGTTCCACGAGGCGCTCCGACGCCGGATCCCCGAGGCGGCCGCCGAGTCGCGCGTCCGCGGAGCGGCGGCCAGTGCGGAGCTCGGCGGGGCGCAGCTTCCCGTCGACACGGTGCGCGAGCTGATCAGCGGCGCCCGGCCCTGGCCGGAGAACCCAGACCCCGGCGTCGCCGACGTGCGTGCCGCCGTGCAGGCCACCGCCGAGAGCGAGCGGGTCGTCGGGCTTGTGCGCACCGCGCCGTTGCAGGCGCTCGCGCGGCTGCACGTTGCCGGCTTCGGGCAGGTCATCGACGCCGCCGCCCTCGGCCGGCCGAGGGTCGGCGACGAGACGTGCGAGGAGTTCGCCGATGCTGGGCCGGCTCCGTCCGCGGACATCGTCGTGGCACGGCTCGCCGGGCTGACCGGGCTCGTCCGGGCGGCCGCGACCGGGCAGGTGCCGGGGCTCATCGTCGCGTCCCTTGTCCATGCCGAGATCGTCGCCGTCCGGCCGTTCGTCTACGGCAACGGGATCGTCGCCCGGGCGATGGAGCGTGCGTTGGTCCAGGCGACCGGCCTCGACCCGACCGGCGTCGCCGTCCCCGAGATGGGCCACCTCTCGCAGCGGACCCATGTGTATGGCGGCGCGCTCGCCGGCTATGCGCAGGGCAGCGCCGAGGGCGTGACCCTCTGGCTGGTGCACGCAGCCGATGCGATGCTGGCCGGCGTCGCGGAGGGGATGCGGATCTGCGACAGCGTCCGGGCGGGTCGCCTGCCGCGCTGAGCAGCGGCCGGGAGTGAGCGGCATACGGTGCTGTCTGACGTGAGGGACAGAACTTCCGGGCGGGGCCGCCAAACCCTAGCCCGCCCCAATCGCGTGGGGTAGAAAGGGAACAGGAACCACAACGCCGAGAGGCGTCGGCCGGGTCCACGGCAAGAAGTGACAAGACCGAGGTGAGACCAGGTACCCACGCGAGAGCAGTTCACTTTGAACCGTCCACCCCCGGGGACACAACCGGGGCGACAGACGAATCGCACGCATGGTAGCCGGATCGCTCGGGGAGGCCCCGCGACAGCAGTCGCGGGGCCTCCATCGTGCCGCTGGAACGTGCGCGACAGCGGCGGGCCGGGCCGCAATTGGACATGACGTCGATGACACGCGCGCCGGTTTGCATTTGGCCGTGCGGAGTAACACGATGGTCATAGCGCTCCCCTTCGGGGTTGAGTGCCGCGCGGCTGGAGCCTCCCCCCCCGGCGCCAGAAGCGTGAGGTGGCCCCGGTCGACCCCCCCGACCGGGGCCACCGCCTTTCTCCGCTGGGTTCTGCGTCCACATCCCCGGGGGGGCGGCGCGGGTTGTCCACCGAACGACGCTGCGGAGTCGTCGTGTCGGCCGGTGGGCGGCAGGGTCGGGGCATGGGACAGATCATCGCCGTGGTCCCCGCCTCGGGCGGCGTCGGCGCCACGTCACTGGGCGCGGCCCTCGCAGTGCGGGCCTGCGCTGCCGGGCGCAGCGCGGTGGCCGTCGACCTCGATCCGTGGTCGGGCGGGTTGGACGTCACCTTCGGGCTCGAGCAGGAGCCGGGGTGGCGGTGGGACCAGCTGCGCGAGGCTTCGGGGATCGTCGACGGCGAGCGGCTGGCGGCGCGACTGCCGTCGGTGCTCGGGGTGCCCGTTCTCGCCATGCCGACGCCCGGTGGTGTTGTCGGGACGGACGCGCAGCTCAATCCAACCGCGTGGGTCGAGCGCGTGCCCGACGTGCTCGCAGGCCTCGCCGATGCGCATGACGTCACGGTTGTCGACGCCTGTCGCGACGAGCGGGTGCTGCAGGTCGTCGTCGCCGAGGCCGACGCCGTCGTCGTGGTGGTCGGCACACGGACGCCCGAGCTGGCAGCCGCCGCAGCCGTGTTGCCGGCACTGCAGGCGCTCGGCGCGGACCCGTGGGTCGTCCTGCGTGGGCCGGGCGCCGGTGAGCTGGAGGACATCATCATCGACGAGCTCGACGTCGAGGTGGTGGGCGTCCTCGGCGAGGACGGCAAGCTGGCCGGCGAGGTGGCCGAGGGCGTCCCGCCCGGGCACCGGGGCCGCGGGCCGGTCGTGGCGCTCGCTGACCGGCTGCTGCTGCGCCTCGTGACCGTCGCTGAGCTCGGGAGGACCGCGTGAGCCTCAGCCCCGCGATGTGGGAGCAGGCCCGGGCGGGGCAGCTGCCTGACCCGGATCGCGTCGTCGACGTGGCCCGTGAGGAGGTCGGTGCGCTCGGCCTCACCAGGGTGGCGGCCTCCGCCGGCGAGCTGTCATCGCGGGTGCTCGGGGCGGGACCGCTCGACCCCTGGCTGGCCGATCCCGATGTCACCGACGTGGGAGTCAACGGCGACGGGCGCGTCTGGGTCGACCGTGGTGGTGGGCCGGAGTGGGTGGGGGCGCCGCTCGAGGCGGAGGTGGTGCGGGCGCTCGCGGTCCGGCTGGCTGGCGTGGCGGGTCGCCGGCTCGATGACGCGAGCCCGTGGGTCGACGGACAGCTGCCCTCCGGTGCTCGCCTGCATGCCGTGCTGCCGCCGTTGGTCGCCGGTGGTGCCCACATCACGATCCGGGTGCCGGCCCGTCGACACCTCGCGCTCGGCGACCTCGAGGACGCGGGCATGTTTCAGGAGTCGGTGGGCGCGGTGCTGCGGCGACTCGTCACGGCCCGGCTCGCCTTCGTCGTCTCGGGCGGGACGGGTGCGGGCAAGACCACCTTGCTCGCCGCGCTCCTCGGGGTGGTCGAGCCTCAGGAGCGGCTGCTCGTCGTGGAGGACGTGCGTGAGCTGCACGTCGCCCATCCCCATGTCGTCCGGCTCGAGGCTCGGCCGCCGAACGTCGAGGGGACGGGTGAGGTGACCCTGACGACGTTGGTGCGCCAAGCACTTCGGATGCGCCCCGACCGGATCGTCGTGGGGGAGGTGCGAGGTGCTGAGGTGCGGGAGCTGCTCGCTGCCCTGAACACCGGGCATGAAGGCGGGTGCGGCACGGTGCACGCGAACGCCGCCGAGGACGTCGTTGCGCGGTTCGAGGCGCTGGGCGCTCTCGCCGGGCTCAGCCCCGAGGCGGTGCGGGTGCAGCTCGGTGCCGCCATCGCGGTCGTGCTCCACTGCGCGAGAGTCGACGGCGTGCGGCGGCTGGCGACCGTGGGGGTCGTGGACCGCTCCAATGCCGAGCCGGTCGTCCGCACGGCGCTCGGGTGGGACGGCGCGTCTTGCCTTTTGGGCGATGGCTGGCCCCTGCTGCAGCGGCGGCTCGGACTGGTCGGGTGGGAGCCGACATGATCGCGCTGGACGTTGCCCTGGCGGTCCTGCTCGGAGTGCTCGTCTGGCCGGGTCGTCGGCCGCGGGTCGGCGTGCTGGCTCGCCGGGCGGGCACCGCGGTAACTGGTGCTGCGGCTGGTGCGGCGGCTGGTGCTGCGCCTGGTGCTGCGGCGGGTGAGGACGAAGAGCCGACTTCGGGGCTAGCGGCCCTGTGGCACGAGGATCCCGTGGAGGTGTGGCGTCGGCGACGCCGTCAGCGTGCGGGTGAGCCCTTCGAACGGGCGGTGCTCGCCCTCCTCGACGGCACGGCGGCCGCGCTGCGTGCCGGGCTGCCGCCGGCCCGGGCCCTCGAGCTGGGCGGCGCCACCTTGCCCGGATCATCACCGCCGGGCGTCTTCGAGATCGTCGCCGAGGCGGTCGCCGCGGGCGCTGCCGGCCTGCCGGTGGCGCCCGTATGGCGTCAGGCCGGCCTACGCACGCAGTCCCCCGTCGTGGACGCCGTGGCGGCGGCATGGGGACTGTCCGAGACGACCGGGTGCCCTCTTGCGGAGGCGGTCGAGCGCGCCGCGGCACAGCTGCGCAGCGCCCTGGCGACGCGTCGGAAGGTCCGCGCTGCGGTGGCCGGCCCCCAGGCCACCGTCACGGTGCTCACGGTCCTGCCGCTGACGGGACCGCTCTTCGGCCTCGCCTGCGGTGTGTCGCCGCAGGAGCTCTATGGCAATGGCATCGGCTTGCTCTGTCTTGGCGCGGGGCTGGGACTGATGGGGGTCGGGCGGCAGTGGTGCCGTCGACTGGTCCGTCGAGCGGAGTACCCGCGATGAGATGGCGCGCTCCCGCGGAGCCCGATGTGTCCGGCACTCTCGTGCTGCTGGCGCTCGCCTACCGCTCTGGGCTGCCGACGGTCGGAGTGCTCGAGGCGGTCGCGGCCCAGTCGCCGGAGGCCGTGGCGCGGGACCTGCGCCAGGTCGCCGCAGCGGTCCACTGGGGCGCTTCAGAGGAGGAGGCGTGGGCCTCCGTCGGTGAGCCGTGGGAGCCGGCCGGACGCGCCATCGCCCTGGCCCAGCTCGCCGGACTTGCACCGGGTTCGCTGCTGCTCAAGGCCGCCGACGACGTGACGGCGGACCGGATGGAGCGCATCGACGTCGCGGCAGCCAAGGTCGGCGTCCGGCTGGTGGCCCCACTCGGCCTCGTTCTGCTGCCGGCCTTCTGCTTGACGACGGTGGTGCCCTTGGTCGTGGCGCTGGCCCGTGCCCTGCTCGCCGGCGCCTGACCGGTGATCCACAGCCCCCGGGCACCCGCTCGACCCTCCACAGACGCGCGAGGTCGGGTAGTGCTCCTGCCCGGATCACGGTCGAATCGAGGTGAGGCGAGAGGGACTCGCTCTAGGAGTGAAGGAGTCGAAAAGTGAAGCGTCTGTTGAGGATTCGGCATTACGTCGCCCGACTGCAGCGCCGCATCGCCGGGAGCCGCACGGGCGAGCGGGGCATGACGACGGCTGAGTACGCCGTCGGCATCATGGCCGCGTGCACATTCGCGCTCGTGCTCCTGGGCGTCGTCCGGTCGGATGCCGTCCGCTCGGCGCTCACCGGCATCGTGCAGAACGCGCTGGGCCTCGCGGGCTGATGAGTGCCGCTGGGCGCGACCGGGGGATGGTGACAGCGGAGCTCGCGGTCGCCATCCCCGTCGTCGTGCTGGTCCTGGCCATCTGCGCGGCGGGGATCGCCGCGGGCATCGACCAGATCCGCTGCATCGATGCGGCGCGAGCCGCCGCACGCTCGGCCGCCCGAGGGGATCCGGCCGTGCAGTCGCGTGAGCTTGCCCTCCAGGCAGCACCACCCGGAGCGGGCGTCGAGATCCACCGCGGGAGCGGCGTGGTCCGCGTCGTTGTCACTGCGCGAGCGAGCGGGGTGGGCGGTCTTGTGCCCGGCTGGCAGCTCCGGGCAGAGGCGACCGGACCGGTCGAAGCAGCGGCCTCGTGACAGCTATGAGCGTCGTGATGCGGCCCCGGGCCGTTCAGCGCGACCGGGGCGCGGCCAGTGTGCTCGTGATCGGAGTCGTCGCCGCGCTCCTGCTCCTGACGGCCGGCGCGATGACCGTGATCGCCGTCGTCGCCGCGAGTCACCGAGCGAGGCTGGCTGCCGACCTGGCTGCCATCGGGGGAGCGCTGCAGCTGCAGGGAGTTGACGGGGCAGACGCGTGTGCTGCCGCTGCAGTGGTGGCAATGCGCAACGGTGCGCAACTGGCCGGGTGCGTGGTGGACGGCCAGGACGTGAGCGTCACGGTTCATGTGGCGCCGACCCGCTGGCCAGCGCCTGCCGTGGCGCGCGCGAGGGCGGGGCCCGACCTGTCCACGGCGCTGCCCATATCCTCGACGCATGAGTGATGCGCGACCCGAGCTCGAGCACCTTCGGCTCCTCGTCGCCATCTCCGACCACGAGAGCCTCGGAGCGGCGTCACGGGCCTTGGGGATCGCGCAGCCCAACGCCAGCCGGTCCCTCCGCCGGCTCGAGCGACAGCTCGGGTTGAGCCTGGTCCTCCGCAGCCCAACCGGTTCGCGGCTGACTCCGCAGGGGGCCGTGGTCGTCCATTGGGCCCGCGAGGTGGTCGAGGCGGCTGAGCGACTCGTCGCCGGGGCGAAGGCGCTCTCCGCCGAGGCGAACGCCAGCCTCGCGGTCTCGGCGAGCATGACGGTGGCCGAACACCTCGTCCCCACCTGGCTGTCCGAGTTCCGCACTGTCGACCCCCCGGTGCGCGTCAACCTGAAGGTCTGCAACTCCCGAGAGGTTTTCGAGCGGATCCAGCACGGCGGTTGCGACCTGGGTTTCGTCGAGTCACCAACGGTGCCACGGGGGATTCGGTGGACCGTCGTGGGCCAGGACGAGCTGCTCGTCGTCGTGGCACCGACCCATCCCTGGAGCCGCCGGCGACGACCACTCACCCCCGAGGAGCTCGCCGCGACTCCGCTTGTCGTCCGCGAGGTCGGGTCGGGCACCCGGGTCAGCCTCGAGCACCACCTCACCGACCACCGACTCGTCGAGCCGGCCGTCGAGCTGAGCAGCAACGCAGCGGTGAAGGTCATGGCGGCGAGTGGTGCGGCTCCGGCCGTCCTCAGCCGACTGGCCGTGGCGCAGGCGATCGAGGTCGGCGAGCTCGTGGCCGTCCCCGTCGAGGGACTGCGCCTGTCACGACGACTTCGAGCGGTCTGGCGCGGTGACCTGACACCGCCGGCGGCCGAGTTCCTCGCCGTCGTCCGTGCACGGCAAGCGCGCCCGGCACCCGCCGCACCAGCGCGCGGAGGCGGCTGAGCGGCATACGACCGCTTGGCGTGGCCTGGTGCGCGTGGCGCCTTCGCTGCTCCCTTCGTCGAGGTTGCTCCCGCTGGCTGCCCGCGGGGGCGTCACGCCGTGCCGAGGAGCGTGACGCCGAGCAAGGCGGTGGCTGCGACGACGGCTGTCGACAGGGCCGCGAGGATGAGCGGACGGACGCCGCCACGTCGCAGGGCCGCCAGCCGCACTCCGCAGCCGAGGGCGAACATCGCCATCGTCAGCGTCACCGTCTGGGCGACGTGGACGACATCGACGACGCCGGTGGGCACCACCCCGGTCGAGCGCAGCAGGGCCAGGGCCAGGAAGGCCGCGACGAAGAGCGGAACGATCGGCGGGCGCGAGGACCGCGAGGACGACCGCGTGACGTCGGTGCGCCGCCGCATCCACAACGACACAACGGCGAGAACCGGTGCGAGGAGAAGCACCCGGCCGAGCTTGACCAGGACGGCGACCGTGAGCGCCCCGCCACCGATCGCGCCGCCCGCTGCGACGACCTGGGCCACCTCGTGGATCGAGCCGCCGGCCCAGAGCCCGATCTCGTGGTCCGGCATGCCGAGCAGGCGCCCGGCGAGCGGAACGATGGGGATCATCAGCGTGCCGAACAGGACGACGAGCCCCACGGCGCTCGCCGCCTCGGACTCGTCGGCGTCGATCACGCCGTCGGCCGCTGCGACGGCGGCCGCGCCGCAGATGGAGAATCCGCACGCGATGAGCAGCCGCTGCGTGAGGCCGATGCCGAGCCAGCGGCCGATGAGCAGGGTGGCGCCGATGCCGACCACGACCACGACCACGATGGCCCCGACCATCCCGAGCCCGAGCCCGAGGATGTCTCCCACCACCAGCTGAAGGCCGAGCAGTGCCACGCCAACACGGAGGATTCGCTTGGCCACGAAGCCGATTCCCGGTGCCGTCCGAAGGGGCAGCGCCCGGGTGTTCGCAAGGATTGCGCCGAGGATGATGGCGACGAGCATCGAGCTGACACGCGTCAGCTGGGTGGTGACGAGTGCTGCTGCTGCTCCAAGGATCGCTGTCAGGACGCCGGGCGTGAGGCGTCTTGCGCTGGTGCGGAGGGAGGTCCGGGTGGTGACGGTCGTGGACACGCTCGACAGGCTTTCGTCATCCACGGGCTGCGGCTAGACGGGAATTCGGCATGGAGGCATATCGAGTTGATATGCCTAGCGAGGGCGCGCGAGCGCGCTGACCCGAAGAACCGGTCCTGCCATCGTGGTCGTCTTGGTGTCTGGCTCTAGTCGGCCGCGGACGGTGACCCGGGAACCGGGCTCGGCCTCGACCGTCCAACCGGGTGGGAAGAGCAGCTCGTACGTCGTCCCGTCGAGCCCGTCGAGGACGAGTGGGCCGCCCTCGATCTCCAGACGACGCAGTATGCCGCTCACCTCGGTCTCGGGAGCTGGTCGAGTCGCGCTGGTGCGCGTCAGTCGGCGGAGCCGTTCGAACTCCGGACGCAGGTCAGGGAGGTCCCGGCGACGCCGGCGACCTCCCTGACCTGGTGCTGTGCTCATCCCGTCAAGGATGACTCACGGTGTTACGGCACGTCGACCCGCACGATGGTCGGGTTGGGCATGCCCTTCGCGCCGCTGTAGGCGACCGACCCGAGCCACTTGCCGGCATCGAGCTTCGAGACGTCGAGCGTGACCGTGCCCTTGTCGCCGGCTGTGACAGCCGTCGGAGCCGTGACCTTCATGTTGTCCGCATCGGTGCCGTCGAGCACCCAACGGTGGAGAGTGAAATCGGTCGGGGTGGTCCCGCTCACGACGCCCCAACCGTGCACGACCATGATGTAGTTCCCTGCATCCGGGTCGGTGAGGCTCACCTCCTCGTTGGAGCCACCGTTACCGCTCAGGGCGATGTTCTGGTAGCCCTTTTCAGTCTCCTTGAACAGGTAGAGGTCGAGGTCGTCTCCAGGGTTTCCCGCACCAAAGAGCGACCACCGAACGTAGGTGGTGCCCTCGTCGATCGTCACCGGGAACTGAGCGAGCGATTCCTTCGGAGCGGTGTTGAAGTCGTCCGTTGGGTCGTCCGCGACCTGGCCAGGCAACTCGGTCGACTTGACGAGCCCACGGGGCGTGGCGGCAAAGTTACCGGTGTAGCCGAAGGTGACGTCGTAGCTCGTCGAGCCGTCGGCCTTGGCGGTGACCTGAGCCGGGGCCGCAAGGGCAACGGGGCGGACCACGATCGGGGAGCGAACGGTGGTCTTACCGCTTGTCCAGGTCAGCGTGCCTGCGGTGTACTCGTTGACTGCCGCCGAACCGGTTTTGATCGTCACGGTGAACTTCGCCGTCTCGCCGGCCTTGAGCGTGAGCGTCGCCGGGGAAACCGTGACATCGAAGCCCTCGACGGATGCTGCGGCCGTGAAGGTGGCGGTCTTGCCCGAGACGTTGGTGACCTTGCGGGTCACCGTCTGCGAGCCGGCGAGGTCACCGATCGCGATCGACGGGACGTTCATGTCGCTCGCGTCGGTGCTGTAGCCGGCCTTCGTGAGCTTCTCGCAGGAGTCCGGTCCGACAGCCTCGGTCGAGCCGCAGAGGAAGGCGAGCCAGTCGTTCCTGTTCGAGTCGTAGACGAGACCCGGGTTGACGGCCTTATTGGGGTCGACGTGGCCAGCGCCCTGACTGAACGCCTTGCTTGCGGCGTCGGTCTTATCCTTGACGTCGTCGGCCGTCGTCATGAGCGCGCTCTTGATCGCCATCGGCGACCAGTCCGGGTGGCGGTCCTTGAAGAGGGCCGCGATGCCGGCGATGTGCGGGCTCGACATCGAGGTGCCGCTGTAGAGGTTGAAGCCGTCACCGTTGTTCGACGCCGGGGAGACCGCCGCGAGGACGTCCTGGCCGGGCGCGATGATGTCCGGCTTGAGGAGGTCACCGCCACCCGCGAGGAGCGGGCCGCGCGAGGAGAAGCTTGCCGTGAACGGCGCCGGAGCGTCGGTCGACAACGTGAACTTGTCGATCGTGGCCGTCGCGCCGGAAGTCTCCGCGTAGGAGTGCAGGGCAGCACTGGCCGTGGCTGGCAGATGCACTGAAGGGACCGCGTGGAAGTCAGCGTTGAGACCGTCTTCGTCCTTCAGGTTGACGAGCACCATGCCGACACCGCCGGCCTCCTTGACCGCGAGGCTCTTGTTGACGCGGGCCGTGGCGCCCCGGTCACAGAGGACGATCTTGCCCTTGACCTTGGCCGGGTCGAGGGCAAGGCCGCCATCGGCGCTCGAGTAGCAGAGCTGCGCCTTCTCGGCGTCGACTCCCGGGGCCGCGACGTCGCCCGCGTAGACGAAGTCACCGCTCACCTGGTGGTCCGCAAGGGAGGGCCCTGTGTAGGTCTTGCCGTTGCCGAGGTGGACCGTCGTCGTTGTGGCCCGGTTGTGGGTGCCGGCCGCGACCGTGGTGATCCACGGCGACGGGTGTGCGACCGTGGAGGGAATCGGACCGCTGTTGCCAGCCGACGCGGCGACGAAGACACCGGCGTCGGCGGCGAAGAGGAAGGCGATCTCGGCCGGGTCGGCGAAGTTCGTCTGCGAACCGCTGATCGAGTAGTTGATGACATCGACGCCGTCGGCGACCGCGGCGTCGATGGCCGCGACGAGGTCACTCGTCGTGCCGCCGGCCGTGCTGCCGTCCTCGGTGGACCAGAGGGCCTTGTACGCCGCGATCCGCGCGCGCGGCGCCATACCGCTGATGCCCTTCGGCGCGAGGACGGACGTCTGGCCGGTCACCGGAGTGGCGTAGTTGCCCCCAGCGGTGCTTGCGGTGTGGGTGCCATGACCGTTGTAGTCACGCGGGGAGTTGAACTCCCACGGCTTGGCCTTCTGGATCCCCGGGTTTCCACCCTGACCTTCATTGAAGTAACGCGCGATGGGGAGCTTGTTGTTGCAGTCCTGCTCGCTCCACCGCTCACCGTTGACGCAGGCCCTATTCAGCTTGTCGACCTTTGGCAGCTTTGGAGACGAGTAGACCACCCGCCCCTTCGGGGCAGCGACGGGCCTGCCCGCCGCGTCGACGCGGTCGGAGAAGGACAGCGCCTCGGGCCAGATGCCGGAGTCGATCACACCGATGACGACATCCTCGCCGGCGCCCTTCGGGCCACCCAGCTGGTCCCAGATGCCGTCCGGCTTGTCGAGCTCGAGGAAGCTCGGCGTCGTGGCGGTGTTGATCGTGTAGGTCTGCTGCTTGGAGACGGCGAGGACGCCGGGCTGCTTGGCGAGGGCCGCCGCCTGGTCACCCTTGAGCTGGGCGGCGAAGCCGTTGTAGGTGTAGGCGTAGTCGTAGAGCTTGTTGGAGGCGCCAGCCTGCTTGAGGGCGCCGAGGTGCTTGCCCTTGAGGTGGTCGACGTAGCGGGCAACGTTCTGCGACGCCGGGTCGATCTTCTTGCCCTTGCCGGGCTTGGTGGCTGCGAAGCCCTGGACCCGGCCGTCATACGCGACGACGGGCAGGTCGGCCATCTGGACGACGTATATGCCATCCGTGTACTGCGATTCGAGCTTCGGGCCGGCTGCGTGTGCCGACGCGGTCCCGAACGCAGTCACTGCGAGCGGCAACGCGGTCAGCGCGCCGAGCATCCTGCGGTTCATGAGTCTCCTGTCACGGGTATCTGCGCTCCCCCGAGCACAGGCGCGAAGAGGCTCCCGCCGCCCCACGCCTGCGGGAACCGTAACCGGGGGCAGGGCCGGAGAGAAGAATCCTTTAACAACTATTTACCTTCAGTAGCCAAAGGGCACTCGGGCGGCGCCAGCCGCGGGCCGGAGTTTGCGCTCAGTCGACG
>NZ_AWQS01000006.1 GCF_000576575.1 Intrasporangium chromatireducens Q5-1 | reverse complement strand
GCGGCGTCGCCGCCGACGGGGGTGGCGGTGGCGGCAGTGGGCCGAGCGGCACGGTCTGGTCGACCCAGGGGTATGCCGCTGAGCCGGCTGCCGCCTGTGCGTGGCCCTCGGCCGTGGCTGGCTGCACGAGCCGGTTCGGTTCTCCGCCCAGGCCTTGGGTCGGCTCTCCGGCGGGCTCCTGAGCCGGCTCTTCGCTCCTGCGCTCCGTCGGGCCTCCGGCCGGCCCCTGGGTCGGCTCCCCGGTGACGGCCTGGGTCGGCTCCGCGCTGACGGCCCGGGTCGGCTCTGCGCTGACGGCCTGGGTCGGCTCTCCCGTCGGTCCCCACGTCGACCTGCGGGTGTGCTCAGCAGGCGGAGCCCAGGTCGGGTCCGGGGGCGAGGCGGGCAGCGGCGCGGACGGGCCCCAGCCGGCGTCGGCGCGGGCGGGGATGCCCGGGCCATCGGACGGGTGTGCCGGGACCGGCACATCGAACCAGTCTCGCGCCGAGGCGTCCTCCGCGGGGATGGACGAGGTGGCCGTGACGTCGATGGCCTCGGTGCGGTCGGCCGGCGGGGACGCCGGCTCCTCGGGGTCGGGCGTCCTCGTCTCGTCGCTCATGGACGAGATTCTGCCGAACGGACGACGCTGATTCGAACCGGGGCGAGCACGTCGGGAAGGCCGAGCATGGTCGTCGCGGCCCACGCGGGTGCCGGTGCGGCCAGCTCGCTCAACAGGCTCGCGCTGCCGACAGCGCTCGACGGGGCGAGGCGTGGGCTCCTGGAGGCACCGGGCGTGCGGGACGCGAGGGGCGTGGCGCGGGAGGAGCCGAGCGACCCCGGTGTGCGTGCGGACACCGCCTGGCTGAATGACGAGGGCCCGAAGCTGGTCGCCTCGGCCGGGACCCGGGACGACGCGGCCGGCGTGCGGGGGCCGGCCTGGAGCGGCACGACCGTGAGTCCCCAGGCGGCAGCGACGGAGGCGGTGGCCGCGAGCGAGGCGACGACGGCCGCCCGGACCGGGGACCGGTGCAGGGCGGGCGCGTTCGGTGCCACGGTCGGCACCGGCTCGCGGGTCAGCGGCTGGGGATCACGGAAGGGGCTCGACGGCAGGTGCATCCGCACCCGGGCGGGTGCCGACGGCACGTCGGGCACGGCCGAACCGTCCGGGGAGCCCGACGCGAGGCCCATCAGGGCGGAGCGGAGCGACTGCGGGACACCGGTGTCGGCACGGAGGGCGGCCACGATGCGCCGCTCCTGCTCCGCCGCTGCCCGGCACACCTCGCACGCCACGAGGTGCTGGTCGAAGACCCGGAGCACTGCCAGCGGGAGCGCCCGGTCGACGTAGGCGCGGACATGTCCGCGCAGGTGTGGGGTCACTGCGTGCCCGCCGCCACTCGGCGGCCCGGCAGGCGCAGGCCCGGCCGGGAGGTCTTGGTCCTGGCGGCGGCGTCCGGTGCCCGATGCGCGAGGGCCTCACGCAGCTGGGCGCGGCCGCGGTGGATGCGGGACCGCACGGTGCCGAGCTTGACGCCGAGGGTGGCGCTGATCTCCTCGTAGGACAGGCCCTCGATGTCGCACAGCACGACGGCCGCGCGGAACTCCGGCGACAGCGCGTCGAGGGCGCGCTGGACGTCGTCGTCGAAGCGAGTGTCGTGGAAGGTCTGCTCCGGTCCCTTCTCCGAGCTGGCGAGCCGACCCGCCGCGTCCTCCGGGAGCGCGTCGAAGCGGATCCGCTGCTTGCGGCGCATGCGGTCGAGGAACAGGTTCGTCGTGATCCGGTGCAGCCAGCCCTCGAAGGTGCCCGGCTCGTACGTGTTGAGGGACCGGAACACTCGCAGGAAGACGTCGTGCGTGAGGTCCTCGGCGTCGTGCGGGTTGCCGGTCAGGCGGTAGGCGAGGCGGTAGACGCGAGCGGAGTGCTGCTCGACGATCTCCTCCCAGCTCGGAGGGGTCCAGGCAGCGCCGGACTCGACGCCGTGTGCGCCTCGGTCGGTCGTGGTCGTCACGCGTTCATTCACCTCTCGGAGGGACCGTCACAGGCCAGAACGCCTGTCCTGGTCGTTTCGTTCCCTCATCGTCCCCCCGACGGCCAGCCCGCCCCTGTGGCGAGCCTGAGGACCACCTGTGCACCGCCCAGTCTAGGTCCTCGCCGAAGGTCACGGTCTCGTCACAGTAGGGTTGCGCCATGAGTTCACAGAAGCTGGCCGCGTGGGCCCACGCCGAGGAGTTCATCGCTCCGACCGAGCACGTGGAGGCAGCGCGACGGCGGGCCGAGGAGCTCGGGGTCAACTCGATCGACAACGGGGCCGGAGCGACGCTCCAGGCGCTCGCCGCCGCCATCGGCGCGAAGGCCGTCATGGAGATCGGCACGGGGGCCGGCGCGTCGGGTCTGTGGCTGCTCGGCGGGATGGCCCCAGACGGCGTCCTCACGACCATCGACATCGAGCCAGAGCACCAGCGGGCGGCCCGCGACGCCTTCAGCGCCGCCGGCATCGCCCACCAGCGGACGCGGGTCATCACCGGGCGCGCCTCGGAAGTCCTGCCCCGGATGACCGACGGCGCCTACGACCTGCTCGTCGTCGACGCGGACCGCTCCGACTACCCGTCCTACGTCGAGCAGGCCAGCCGCCTGCTCCGGCGGGGTGGCACCCTCGTCCTGTCGTGGACGGACAAGGAGGCCGACCCGGCCGCCCGGGACGCCGAGACGACGACCCTGCGAGAGGTCGGCCGGCACCTGCGCGACCAGGAGCACTTCACCGTCGCCCTCCTGCCGGTCAGCTCGGGCCTGCTCATCGCCGTGAAGCGCTGATCCCGGAGACGACGAAGGCCCCCGGTCCGGGCGGACCAAGGGCCTCGAGGAGCACGGGCGTCAGCTGACGCCGTCGCACCCCTGGATCGCGTCGCGCAGGGCTGCTGCCTCGTCCGGAGTCATCTCGACGACGAGACGACCGCCGCCCTCCAGCGGCATGCGCAGCACGATGCCGCGGCCCTCCTTGACGACCTCCAGCGGTCCGTCTCCGGTCCTCGGCTTCATTGCTGCCATGACTCCCCTTCCCTAGACATGCGTGGGTGCTGAGCACCATTATTCCGGACGGCACCGACGAGGCCTAATCCCGGTGTGGTGTGGGCCACGCCGCGGGCGCCTCCGCTTCCCACCACGGCGGCGATGGGCCAGAGTTGCGCCATGACCGAGACCGTGCACGACGCCCCGCTCCAGCTCGAGACCACCGACGGGGTCGCCTGGGTGCGACTGAGCCGCCCGGAGGCGATGAACAGCCTCGACCGGTCCCTCAAGGAGGCCCTGCGCGACACCCTGGAGCAGGTCGGCGCGGACCCGGCGGTGCGGTGTGTCGTCCTCACCGGGACCGGGCGCGCCTTCTGCGTCGGGCAGGACCTCAAGGAGCACGTCGCGAACCTCCAGGCCGGCGACGCCGGGCTCGCCAGCACCGTCGCCGAGCACTACAACCCGATCGTCGAGGCCCTCGCCGGCATGGACAAGCCGGTCATCGCGGCACTCAACGGAGTGGCCGCGGGTGCCGGCCTCAGCTTCGCGCTCGCCTGCGACTTCCGCATCGCCGTCGACACCGCCTCGCTCAACACGTCGTTCGCCGGCATCGCGCTCTCGTGCGACTCCGGCGCCTCGTGGCACCTGCCGCGGCTCGTCGGGGCAGCCAAGGCGAAGGAGCTGCTCTTCTTCCCCCGCTCGGTTCCCGCGGCGGAGGCGCTCGAGCTCGGGCTGCTGACGAAGGTGGTGCCCGTGGAGGCGTTCGAGGACACCGTGCGCGAGCTCGCGACGATGCTCGCCCAGGGCCCCACTCTGGCCTACGGCTCGATCCGGCGAGCCCTGGCCTACAGCTCCACCCACGACCTCAGCGCCGCCCTCGCCCACGAGGGCGAGCTGATGAACCGGACCGGCGCCACGGCCGACCACCGGGCTGCGGTCGACGCCTTCCTGGCCAAGGAGAAGCCGACCTTCACCGGCCGCTGACCGGCCGCTGACCGGCGCTGACCGGCCGCTGACCGGGCGCCGTCCCGGGTCACGGCGGGTAGTCGGTCGGCGGGACGAACCGCCAGAGCGTGTCGGTCCACCAGTACTGGCCGACCACGAACAGGACGAGGAGCGGCACCGCGCGCACGAGAAGCCGCCGCCACGTCGTGCCGCGCCGGTCCGACCACCCGGCTCCGGTGAGCGGCACGAGGAGCGGGAACAGCGGGATGAGGTAGCGCACGATGCTCGTGAACGGGTCGAGCACCGCCGCCAGGTAGAGCGGGTAGGCGAGCGACCACGCCCGCAGGTCCGCCCGCAGCGCGGCTGCCCACGGGCCGGCCACCATGGCGATGATGACGACCGGCACGGCGAGGAGCACGACGGGCCCCCAGCCGTCCCCCAGCCACCACGTGGCGGTCCCCCACCAGGGCGTGAACGGCTCGAGCTCGCCCGGTCCGCGCCAGGCCGCCATCGTGTCGGGGTAGGCGCTGCGGCTGCCCGTGCGCCACCAGGCGATCGCCGGCCAGAGGAAGCCCGCGACGGCACACCCGACCAGGGCCGCCGCCATCGCTGCGTACTCGCGCGCCCCGATGGGGCGGCGGTCCCGACCGCGCCACCGCACGACGACCACGACGAGGGTCACGAGACCGAGGGGCACGGCGATGGGTCGCGACAGGCCGACGAGCAGGGCAACGCCGGTCGCCACGAGCCAGCGACGCCGGTCCAGGGCGTAGAGGTAGCCGACGAGGAGCAGCATCGCGAGGGACTCGGTGTAGGCGAGCTGGAGGGTCACCGAGGCGGGGAAGCTGGCCCACAGCACGACGACGACGAGCGCAGCCCGGTCGCCGATCCGTTCCCTCAGCAGCAGGCCCATGAGCACGGCCGCCCCGAACCCGCAGAGCAGTGCGATCGTCGACCCCGCGGTCGGGAAGTCGAGCCCGGTGATCCGCATCAGGGCCCGGGACGCGAAGGGGAAGAGGGGATAGAAGGCCCACGGGTTCTGCTGGACGTGACCGTCGGCACCGAGGGGCAACGTGTCGGGATAGCCGTGCAGCGCGATCCGCTGGTACCACTCCCCGTCCCACAGCGCGGTGAACCGCCAGTAGGTGACCGGCACGTCAGCGCCGCCCGTCATGCTGCTCGGAACCTGCCGCGGCAGGACGGCGAGGAGCACCACCGTCGTGATGGCCCGGCAGCCGGCGTAGAGCGCGAGGACGACGACGCCGAAGCTCAGCCGCGAGCGGGTCGTGCGGGTGGTCATCCGGCCGAGGGGGTCTCGCGCCGCTCGACCGGTCCCGACGGCTCGCCGCGCAGCACTGCGATCTGCTCGTCCTTCTCCTTCAGCGCGCGCCTCAGCCTGCCGATGACGGCGTCAACCTCGCTCATCCGGTAGCCACGCAGCCCGACGTCGAACCGGAGCTGCTCCACGTCCGCGTCACTCAGCTCGTCCTCGGGGAGCGGCTCGTGGCTGAGCGTCGTGGTGGTGCGCCCCATTCCGCCGCCCACGTAGCCGAGAAGCAGGGCGACCACCCCGCACAGGACGACGATGCCGACCAGGAGGATGAACCACTTCACGCGCCCGGCTCCTCGTAGGTCTGGATGATCTTGACGGCCTCGGCCGGGTCGTCGGTGAGGGTGAGGCGCTCGATGTCACCGGGCCCGATCATGCCCTTGGCCTGCGGCCCGTCGCCCAGCCAGTCGAGCAGGCCCTGCCAGTAGCGGGTCCCCATCAGCACGATGGGGAACTCGGTCACCTTCCGGGTCTGGGCGAGGGTGAGCGCCTCGAAGAGCTCGTCCAGGGTGCCGTAGCCGCCCGGCAGCACGATGAACCCCCGGGAGTACTTGACGAACATCGTCTTGCGGGCGAAGAAGTAGCGGAAGTTGATGCCGAGGTCGACGTAGGGGTTCAGGCCCGTCTCGAAGGGCAGCTCGATCCCGAGCCCCACCGAGGTGCCACCCGCCTCGAAGGCGCCCTTGTTCGCCGCCTCCATGGCGCCGGGACCGCCGCCCGTGATGACCGCGAAGCCCGCCTCCGCGGCGAGCCGGCCGACCTCGACCCCCATGGCGTAGGCCGGGTCGTCGGGCAGGATCCGGGCCGAGCCGAACACCCCTACGGCCGGGCCGAGCTCGGCGAGCGTGCCGAAGCCCTCGACGAACTCCGACTGGATCCGCATCACCCGCCACGGGTCGGCATGCAGCCAGTCGGTCGGCTGCTTGCGGTCGAGCAGCCGCTGGTCGGTCGTCGTCTCGGGCACGCGCTTGCGCCGCAGCGTCACCGGGCCCGACCGGCGCTCGGTGTCGCGCCTCACGAGGGGCTCTTCGTCCGGCTTCTCGCCGGGTCCAGGTTCGGTCACAGGGCCAACCCTATGCGCGTCGACCGGGACCGGCGCTCCCAGCCGAGGCGTCGGGTCAGGACAGCCAGCGCAGCAGGGCCTGCTCGGCCAGGACGTACTGCTCGACCGGGCAGCGCTCGTCGTCCATGTGGGCGAGGTTCGGGTCGCCGGGCCCGAAGTTGACGGCCGGGACCCCGAGCCGCGAGAAACGTGCCACGTCGGTCCAGCCCTCCTTGGCCGAGACGGGGACGCCGAGCGACGCGACGAACGCCTCCGCGGCGGGCACCTGCAGCCCGGGGCGGGCCCCCGGCGCCGCGTCACCGAGCACGCACTCGAGCCCGTCGAAGACGTGCCGCACGTGGGCGAAGGCCTCCTCGACCGACTTGTCCGGCGCGAACCGGTAGTTGACCGTGACGACGCAACGGTCGGGGATCACGTTGCCGGCGATGCCGCCGGAGATGCCGACCGCCTGCAGCGCCTCGTGGTAGTCGAGGCCGTCGACGGTGACCGTCTCGGCCTCGTAGGCCGTCAGCCGAGACAGCACGACTCCGGCGTCGTGGATCGCGTTGTGCCCGTTCCACGGCCTCGCGGAGTGGGCGGCCACACCGGAGGTGACGACGTCGACCCGGAGCGTCCCCTTGCAGCCACCCTCGATCGTCGCCCCGGTCGGCTCGAGCAGGACGGCGAAGTCCCCGGCCAGCAGGTCGGGACGCTGCTCGGCCAGCCGGGCCAGGCCGTTGAACTCCGCCTCGATCTCCTCGCAGTCGTAGAAGAGGAACGTCAGGTCGCGGGTCGGCTCGGTCACCTGCGCGGCGACCCGGAGCATGACGGCGACGCCACCCTTCATGTCGACGGTGCCCCGTCCCCACAGCTCGTCACCGCGCCGCCGCGTCGGCACGTTCGGCTCGTCCTCCCCGGGACAGGCGCTGATCGGCACGGTGTCGAGATGGCCGGCGAGCACGACCCGCTCGGGCCGGCCGAGGGAGGTCCGGGCGACGACGGTGTTGCCGTCTCGGGTCACCTCGAGGTGGCCGAGCCCCACGAGCGCCGCCTCGACGGCGTCGGCGAGCGCACCCTCCTGCCGGCTCACCGAGGGTATGTCGCAGACGGCGGCAGTCAGCGACGTCACGTCGCTCGACAGGTCGAGCAGGGCAGTCGCGGACGACGGGTCGGTGAGCGGCATACCGGAAGGCTAGCGGCAGCCGGCCCACCACTCGGGCGGCGTTTCGTGCGGCGGCGGGCCACCACATAGCCTTGCCGCATGGCTGAGCGCACCGCATGGGGACACGGACTGGCGACGATCACGCAGGACGGACAGGTCCTCGACACGTGGTTCCCGCAGCCCGCGCTCGGGGCGGCGCCCGACGACGCGGAGGCACCCGACGGGCTCACCGCCCTTGCCGGTGAGGACAAGCGGCGCGGCGTCCGCACGGAGGTGCGGCTCGTCGAGATCGACCTCGACGCGGCCCCGACCGACGCGAGCGACGCCTACCTGCGGCTGCACCTGCTCTCGCACTGCCTCGTCCAGCCGAACACGATCAACCTCGACGGCCTCTTCGGCGCGCTCGCCAACGTCGTCTGGACCAACCACGGGCCGTGTGCGGTGGAGGGCTTCGAGCAGACCCGGCTGGCCCTGCGCGCCGACGGCCCGGTCCAGGTCCACGGGATCGACAAGTTCCCGCGGATGACCGACTACGTCGTGCCGCCCGGGGTCCGGATCGCGGACGCCGACCGGGTGCGCCTCGGGGCGCACCTCTCCCCCGGCACGACCGTCATGCACGAGGGCTTCTGCAACTTCAACGCCGGCACGCTCGGCAGCTCCATGGTCGAGGGCCGGATCAGCCAGGGGGTCGTCGTCGGCGACGGGTCCGACATCGGCGGCGGTGCCTCCATCATGGGCACCCTCTCCGGTGGGGGAACGGAACGGATCAGCCTCGGCCGGCGTTGCCTGGTCGGAGCCAACGGTGGTGTCGGGATCTCCCTCGGTGACGACTGCGTCGTCGAGGCGGGCCTCTACGTCACCGCGAGCACCAAGGTGACCCTGCCCGACGGGTCCGTCGTCAAGGCGCGCGAGCTGTCCGGGTCGAGCAACCTGCTGTTGATCCGCAACAGCGAGACCGGCGTCGTCGAGGCTCGCGACCGGGCGGGCACCGGGATCACCCTCAACGAGGCACTGCACGCCAACTGAGCCGGACGACCCGGCTCCCGCAGAAGGGAACCGATGCCCCGCGACCGCTCCGGCCCGGCTCTCGCCGAGTCCCGCCGGCCCCGACCGACTGCCCGTCCGGCGCGACGCCGGCGGCGCGGCCCTGTCGCCCTGCTCGTGGTCCTCGCCCTCGTGGCCGGCGCCGCGTGGTTCGCCGTGTCAGCGGTCAAGGGCAGCCAGCAGCCGGTCTGCACCATCAGGGCGGCCGGGATGACCGAGACCTTCGACCCGGAGCAGACCGCGAACGCGGCCCTCATCTCCGCCATCGCCCTCAAGCGCGACCTGCCGGCCCGGGCCGCCACGATCGCGCTCACGACCGCCTACCAGGAGTCGAAGATCCGCAACATCCGCTTCGGCGACCGTGACTCGCTGGGCCTCTTCCAGCAGCGCCCGAGCCAGGGCTGGGGCACGGCGGAGCAGATCCTCGACCCGGTCTATGCGACGAACAAGTTCTACGACGAGCTCGTCAAGTTCAAGGGCTACGAGACCGCCGACATCACGAAGATCGCCCAGCGGGTGCAGCGCAGCGCCTACCCCGAGGCCTACCGTGACCACGAGGGCCAGGGCCGGGTCCTCGCCTCGACACTGAGCGGCTGGTCACCGGCGGGGCTGACCTGTCGGCTCGACCCGGCCACCTCCCACGCCCCGGCCCGTGACGTCGCCGCGGCCCTCCAGCAGCAGGCCGGTGTCCGGGCCTCGGGGTCCGGCACCTCGCTGACCGTCACGGCGCAGGGCGGCCGCCGGGCCTGGGCGGTCGCCCAGTGGGCGGTCGCGAACGCCGAGGGCTACGGGATCAACCGGGTCTCGGTCGGCGACCGGACGTGGAACCGCGCCGACGGTGACCGCTGGTCGGCCGGCACGGCAACGACGACCGTGCGGATCTCCCTGTCCTGAGGGGCGCGGGCTGGGAGGGCGCCGACAGCGGGCGCCCGCTCAGCGGCATACGGTATGCCGCTCACCTCGCGCTCGTGAGGCCCCGCGGACCGCGCGTGGCGCGCGACGGAGGGCCGGGAACGCGAAAGGCCCGCCCCGGGCGGGGCGGGCCGTTGACGTGCGACGGTCTCAGCGGTTGTCGAGCGGCACGTAGTCCCGCTCCGCCTCGCCGGTGTAGATCTGGCGCGGACGGCCGATCTTCGTCTCGGAGTCGGTCATCATCTCGCGCCACTGGGCGATCCAGCCGGGCAGGCGGCCGATCGCGAACAGGACGGTGAACATCTTCGACTCGAAGCCCATCGCCTTGTAGATCAGGCCGGTGTAGAAGTCGACGTTGGGGTAGAGCCGGCGCTCGACGAAGTAGTCGTCTGCGAGGGCGACCTCCTCGAGCTGCTTCGCGATGTCGAGCAGCGGGTCGTTGGCGCCGAGCTTCTCGAGCACCTCGTCCGCCGACTTCTTGACGAGCGCGGCGCGGGGGTCGTAGTTCTTGTAGACGCGGTGCCCGAAGCCCATGAGGCGGACGCCCGCCTCCTTGTTCTTGACCCGCTCCATGAACTTCTTCGGGTCCTCGCCCGACTGGTGCAGCTGGCCGAGCATCTCCAGGACGGCCTGGTTCGCCCCGCCGTGCAGCGGGCCGGACAGGGCGTGGATGCCGGCGGAGATCGAGTTGAACATGTTCGCGTGGGCCGAGCCGACGAGGCGGACGGTCGACGTGGAGCAGTTCTGCTCGTGGTCGGCGTGGAGGATGAACAGCTGGTCGAGGGCCTTGACGACGACCGGGTCGAGCTCGTAGGGCTCGGCCGGCATGCCGAACGTCATGCGCAGGAAGTTCTCGACGAGGCCGAGCGAGTTGTCGGGGTACATGAACGGCTGCCCGACGCTCTTCTTGTGCGCGTAGGCCGCGATGGTCGGCAGCTTGGCGAGGAGCCGCACCGTGGAGATCTCGACCTGGTCCTGGTCGAACGGGTCGAGGCTGTCCTGGTAGAAGGTGCCGAGGGCCGAGACCGCCGAGGAGAGGACGGGCATCGGGTGGGCGTCCCGGGGAAAGCCGTTGAAGAAGGCGCGAAGGTCCTCGTGGAGCATCGTGTGCCGACGGATGAGGTCGTCGAACCGCTTCAGCTCGTCGGACGAGGGCAGCTTGCCGTAGATGAGCAGGTACGCGACCTCGACGAAGGTCGACTGCTGCGCGAGCTGGTCGATCGGGTAGCCGCGGTAGCGCAGGATGCCCTGGTCACCGTCGATGAAGGTGATGTCGCTCTTGCAGGCCGCCGTGTTGACGAAGCCCACGTCGTAGGTCACGAGGCCGGTCTGCTTGAGCAGGGACGAGATGTTGAGCCCGTCGTTGCCCTCGACCGCGTCGACACCTGCGAAGTCGACCTGCTTGTCTCCTACCTTGAGGGTCCCGTCCACTGCTTGCGTCACTGTTCCATCGCCTCCTCGGGGCCGACCCCTGGGAGGGCCGGAGTCTGGTTCGTCCGCGACGTTACCCCAGCGGGGTCCGCTCGTGGAAAACAGGCCACCTCGGGGATACCGATGTGGCAGGTGGTGTCAGAGCCGGGCGCACGCGGCGTCGATCCGCTCGTCGGTCGCGGTGAGACCGATCCGCACGTGCCGCTCGCCGAGCGGTCCGTAGAACGACCCGGGCGCGACGAGGATGCCCAGGTCGGCGAGGTCCGCAACGGTCCGCCAGCAGTCCTCGCCGCGGGTCGCCCACAGGTAGAGACCTGCCTCCGAGTACTCGATCCGCAGACCGGCGCGCTCGACGGCCGTGACGAGCCGCTCGCGGCGGCGTGCGTAGGTCCCTCGCTGGGCCACCACGTGCGCGTCGTCCCGCAGCGCCACCGCGGTCGCGTGCTGCACCGGGGTCGGCATCATCATGCCGGCGTGCTTGCGCACCTCGAGGATCCGCTGGACGAGGGCCGGGTCACCGCCGACGAAGGCGGCGCGGTAGCCGGCGAGGTTGGACTGCTTGGACAGCGAGTACAGCGCGAGCAGGCCGTCGTGGGTCTCGCCGCACACGTCCGGGTGCAGGATGCTCGGTGTCGCCCGGCCCACCCGGCCGGGCCGCCAGTCGAGCTCCGCGTAGCACTCGTCGCTGGCGACGACGACGCCATGGGCCCGGGCCCAGTCGACGACTTTGCGCAGGTGCTCGACGCCGAGGACCTGGCCGGTGGGGTTGCCGGGACTGTTGACCCAGAGCAGCTTCGGGGTCGTGGCGGCCGTCAGCGGGCCGAGGCTCGTGAGGCTCTGCACGACGACGGAGTCTGCGCCGGCGATGCGGGCACCGACGTCGTAGGTGGGATAGGCGATGGCCGGGATCCCGACGATGTCTCCCGGGCCGAGGCCGAGCAGGGTAGGCAGCCACGCGACGAGCTCCTTGCTGCCGATGGTCGGCAGCACCGCGTCCGCAGCGATCGTGACCCCACGACGCCGCGCGAACCACTCGGTGAGGGCGGTGCGCAGCTCCGGGGTGCCGATCGTCTGGGGGTAGCCGGGGGCGTTCGCGGCAGCGGCGAGGGCGCGCTGGACGATCTCGGGAGTGGGGTCGACGGGCGTGCCGACGGACAGGTCGACGATGCCGTCCGGATGCGCGCTCGCTCGCGCCTTGTAGGGCGCGAGCGAGTCCCAGGGGAAGTCGGGCAGGTCGAGGACGGTCACTCGGCCGTCACTCGTCGTGCGGCTGGGGCGGCAGGGCCTCGACGATCGGGTGGTCCTTGTCGATCATGCCGAGCTTCGCCGCACCACCGGGGCTGCCGAGGTCGTTGAAGAACTCGACGTTGGCGGTGTAGTAGTCGCTCCACTCCTCCGGCACGTCGTCCTCGTAGTAGATCGCCTCCACCGGGCAGACGGGCTCGCACGCGCCGCAGTCGACGCACTCGTCTGGGTGGATGTAGAGCGAGCGCCTGCCCTCGTAGATGCAGTCGACCGGACACTCCTCGATGCACGCCTTGTCCTTGAGGTCGACGCAAGGCTGGGCGATGACGTAAGTCATGGGAAGGAGTCCTCCTGGGCGGGGTGGTCTGCAGCAGCCCTAGTATGCCGGACATGACTGGCCCAGCCGCGACGGACCCATCGGATGCACGACGTGCCGCAGACCTGTCCGGGCGGTTGACGGTCGGCGAACGGGTGGTCGTGCGCTACCGGCTTCCCCAGGGGTCCGAGGCAAGCGCGACCGACGTGCTGGGCATGCTCCGGTCGCGCGACGAGCAGAGCCTCGTCGTCGACAGCGCGTTCGGCCAGGTGACGATCCCGCGCCGGGACGTCGTCGCCGCAAAGGACGTCCCCCCGCCACCGAGCCGACCGGGACCGGCCCATCAGCGGGTGGGCGTCGCCGACCTCGAGCTGCTGATGGCCAAGGGCTGGGTCGCCGTGGAGCAGAGTGCCCTCGGCGCGTGGCTGCTGCGATCCGCGCCCGGCTTCACCGGTCGGGCGAACTCCGCTCTGCCAGTGGGCGATCCGACGCTCCCCCTCGACCGGGCCGTCGACTTCGTCGAGAAGTGGTATCGCCAGCGGGACCAGAAGCCGATGTTCCAGGTGGCCGGTCCGGTCGACTTCGACCCGGCCGATGACGAGGTCGGTGCTCATTTGCTCGGCCGCGGCTACACCGCAGGGGTCGGCCACGCGGCCGGCGAACGCGTGCACGTCATGACCGCACCGCTCGCGGGGCTGCCGCCGCTGACGGAGCAGTCCCCGCCGGTCACCGGCGACGCCCGGCTCCAGCCCGAGTGGCTGATGGCCTATGGCGAGTCCCGCACGGTCGTCCCCGGCGTCACGGAGGGCGTGCTGACCGGCAGCAGGGGCCAGCTGTTCATGTCGGTGCGCGACGAGGCGTCCGGCCGGATCGTCGGCATCGCCCGGATGGCGATCCACCCCGGGTGGGCGGGGATCTTCGGTCTCTGGGTCCACCCCGAGCACCGGCGCCGCGGGATCGCGACGGCTCTCGTGTCGGCGATCGCGATGGCGGCGCGGGACAACAACATGCCCTCGGTCTACCTGCAGGTGTCAGGCGACAACACGGGAGCAGTGGCCTTCTGGGAGCAGCTCGGCTTCACCCGGCACCACGACTACACGTACCTCGCCCCGGCCGACGCCTGAGCCGTCCGGGTCTGGGCTGGGGCGGCCGTGGGTCGAGCTCGGGCCCCGGCCATCGCTCGCAGCGGCCGCTCAGGGCTTGGCCTTCGGGTTGGTGCAGATGATCTTGTGCTCGGGGATGTAGTGGGTGTGCACGTCCTCGCTCTTGACGAGGGTCGACGAGCCGGGCTTGAACCACTGCCGCGTGACCGTCACGTCGAATCCCGGGTTAGGCTGCTGCGGGTAACACGTGAGTGAGTCGTCGCGGATCGTCTTGGGCTGCACCACGTTGCGCCGCGGTCCTTTGACCGACTTGACGTCCCACGTCTTCGTCGACCAGACCCGACCGTGCACCTTGCCGCCCTCCACCCAGGTCTGCAGCAGCATGCCGTGCGGGGTGTCGTTCTTCCACTTGTTGTCGACGGTGGGCCAGAACACCGTGGCCTCGCGACCCTCGGGATAGCGGGGGATGAAGAAGGCGTGGGGCGTGGCCTCGACGATGTCGGCGCCGGCGAAGTAGGCCATGTTGTAGATCGTCGTCGACACCTGGGAGATGCCGCCGCCGGTGCCGCGGGTCAGCCGCCCGTTGATGATGACCGTGCCGTCGGCGTAGCCCTTGTCGGTCGTCCGCTCGCCGAGGATTCCGTTGAGCGAGAAGGTGCCTCCGGGCGGGACATAGGTGCCGTTGATGGTGCGGGTCGCGACGACGAGGTTGTGCGTCCGTGTCGTGTCCTCGGGCGGGAAGGGCGAGGTGAAGTCGACGACGAGCTCCTTGACTCCGGCCGCGTCGGCGTCGGCCGTCGTGAAGGACGGCTTGGTCACGGTCGCCTTGATCGTGACCGTGCGCGCCTCGGAGGTCATCGCCGCGATGACGTCCTTGGTCACGGCCTCCTGGTCGACGGCGGTGCCGTCGACGGAGGGCACGATCTTGGGCCGCCCGTTGCCCGGCTCGAAGGCCCACGTCGCGTCCTTGGCCTTCGTGGTCTTGACCTTCACGGTGTCGGCGATGACGGCGGCCAGCTTGGCCTCGTCGATCTTCGGCCGGAGGCTGCCGGCACCGTCCGCGACGAAGGAGATGGCCGGGGCGAACTGCTCGGGCTGCAGTGGCGTCGACTTGCCGTCGGCGACGAGGACGATCGGCGCCGACACGGCGGTGCGGGCGAAGCCGTCGGCGACGGCGCGGATCTGGTCGGCGCCGATGGCCGGCTCGAGGTCCTTCACCGCGGCCGTGGCGGTCGTCGTGTCGGGGAACGCGCGCCGCAGGGCCAGCTTCGTGCCGGCCAGGTCGAGGGTGCGCCCCGGCCGCGGCAGGGTCACGGCGACCTCACCGTCCTCGAAGGCGATGCCGCCCTCGACGGCCGGCGACTGCACGGAGGGTGCCACCCGCTGCAGGTAGGCGGTCAGGCGGTCGTCGTCGGCACCCGTCAGGAGCGGCAGCTCGACCGAGCCGGTCAGCTTGTGCCAGACGGTCCGCGGGTCGAGGGTGAAGCCGGTGAGGCCATCGAGGCTGCGCTGCGTGTCGACGGAGAAGCCGGCCTCCTGCGGGTCGACCTCGAGCGGCTTGTCCGCGCCGGGGACGGTGAGCACGATCGGGGTGGCCAGCACGGCACGACTCTGCTTGTCGACGGTGGCGACGGCGTCATCGGGCGCCATGCCGCCGATCCGGATCCCACCGACGGTCGCGCTCGCCGGAACGTGCCCGGACGTCCACACGCACAGGGCGACATAGGCCCCACCGAGGACGAGCAGGGAGACGGCGAGCCGCAGAATGGTGCTGCGACGGTCGCTGTGGGCCATGGTTCCTCCGGACGAACGGTCTTGCCCGGACGATAGCCCGGCGTCCCGCTCGTCCCCGGGTGGCCGCGCCGTGCCGGGCCGTGTCGTCCCCGAATCGTTGTCGTTGGATCAGGCTCCACACGGCCCGGGGGTCGGGCGGCCCGGGGGTGGCTCCGGCGCGGCTCAGGAGAAGAGGGAGTCGTGCCGCTCCCCCACGCCGATCGCGCTCCACGTGCGCGGGTCGACCCGGCCGAAGCCCTCCCGCACGCTGGTGTGCGCCGCAATGTGGTTCGACAGGGCGTGCACGTCCTCGCTGAAGACCGTGACCTGGGTGCGGTGCGCCCGCAGCGCCGCGTTCTTGACGGCTCGGGCCGCCGCGTCGACGACGACGTGCGTGACCCGCGTGTCGGGCACGACCGAGGGCGGGAACGGGTCGGTGGGCGCGGGCAGGACGAGTCCGTATGCCCCTGCGCCGAGCTCGGGCAGGAGCGCGCGGTCCTCCTCGGCCCACGACTGTGCCACGAGGATCTGGAAGACCCGGTCCGGCAGCTCGGCGTCGTCGAGCTGGTCGAGGGCCGCCCGGGTCACCCGGTGCGTCTGGATGTGGTCGGGGTGCCGATACCCGCCCTCGGCGTCGTAGGTGACGAGGACGTCCGGGCGAACGGCGCGGATGACCTCGGCGACCAGCCCGCCCGCCTCGTCGAGGTCGGCGTTGACGAACGCCTCGGGACGGGCGGCCGCCTCCGAGCCGGCCATGCCCGAGTCGCGGTAGCGCGAGAGCCGGCCCGCGCCGGGATCGGAGCCGAGAACGTGGAGGTGGGCTCCGACACGGGACATCGCCTCGGTGAGCTCGCCGAGACGGTGACGGGCGAGGTCGTCGCCGGGATGGCCCTCGAGGTGACGCAGCTCCGCGGGGATCACCTCGCCCTCCTCACCGAGCGTGCACGTCAGCACGTGCACCTCGTCGCCGGCGGCGACATGGTGGGCCATCGTCACGCCGCAGGTGAGCGTCTCGTCATCCGGGTGCGCGTGGACGAACAGGAGGCGACGCGACATGGGGCTCCGATCAGCGGACGGCGACGGTGGCGAGGTCCACCATCCCACCGACGACATGGTCCTCGTAGTGGGCCACCGCCGGCCCGTGCAGGTAGGTCGACTTCAAGGCGGCGAGGGCGACATAGCCGCCCTGGCCCCGGACCCGGTCGTCGGCCTGTTCCCAGATGCCGCGCCGCTGGGCGGGGTCCGCGGTGGCGGTCGCCTTGTCGACGAGCGCGTTGAACGGCCCGTCGGAGAAATAGCCGACGTCCTGTCCCGGCCCGGAGGAGTCGACGTTGATCCGGGCGTCGAAGAGCGCCGGGAGGACGGCCCCTGCCGATGGCCAGTCCGGGCTCCAGGCGCCGCGGAGCACGTCGTACTTCGTGGCGGAGTCCGGTCGCTCGATCGTCTCGTAGTACTCCTCCGGAGGGACGGCATCGAGCTCCACGTCGAAGCCGGCACGTTCCCACGCGGCGGCGAGAGCGGCATACGCCTTGTCCCCCAGCGCGCTCTGGACGTGCACGACCCGCACCTTGACAGGGGCGCGGACGCCTGCCTTGGCGAGGAGGGCGCGCGCGCCCTCCGGGTCACCCTCGACGGGGCGGCCGGTCTCCGGTGCGACGCCTCGCTCGCTGACGCTGGGCGGCAGGATCGACCAGGACGGTGCTCCGGCGTCGGGCCCGCCGTTGGCGGTGACGTAGGTCGCCCGGTTCGTCGCGAGCGCGAACGCGTGGCGCACCTCCGGCTTGGACATGACGGGGCTTCGCATGTTGAGCGCGAGGTAGTCGACCTCGCCGTTCCACGGCGACGTCATCCGCGCCCTGATCTCAGGAGAGGCCTGGTTGCGCAGGGTCGGCGACGCCTGCACCCAGGACACGGCCTGGGCGTCGGTGCCCTGGGCGTTGAGCAGGCGCTGCAGGACGGTGCTCTCGTCGAGGCCGGCCTCGACGACGATGCGGTCGGGATAGGCCCTGCGCACCGGGTCGGTGGCCGGGTCCCAGTGCTCGTTGCGCACGAAGGTGCCGCCCTTGGCGGAGTCCCAGTTGCCCGCGAGCCGGTAGGGGCCGCTCGACATGACGGCGTGGCCCTGTCGGGTGTCGTCGCTGTCCATGGCCGCCTGGCGAGGGGCGAACTCCGCCAGGGCGACGAGATGCGGGAAGTCGGGCTCCGGCTCGCGCAGGTGGAAGACGACCTGGCGGCCCCGGCACTCGACCGCCTTGTTGAACGCCGGGGCGTTACGGGTGTCCTTGGGGCCGCCGTAGACCGGCTTCTCCAGGCCCTCGGCCGTCACCTGGGTGGGCACGTCGAGCAGGAAGCTCGCGTAGTTCGTGCCGGCGATGTGGGTGGAGCGGTCGAACGTGCGCGCGACGCCGTGCCGCACGTCCTCGCACGTGATCGGTGAGCCGTCCTGCCACGCGACCCCGTCCCGCAGCGTGAACGTCCACGTCCGGCCGCCCTGGGTCGGCGTCCCGGTCGTCGTCGCCAGGTCACCCACGAGGTCACGCTGGTGTGGACCGGTGCCGTAGGTGGTCAGGGTCCGCACGAAGGTGCGCTGCGCGAAGAACGCCTCGGGGCCGACATACATCAGCTGCGGGTCCCACGTACGGACGTCCCCGGCGACGAGCACGTGCAGGTCACCGCCCTTGGCCGCGGGGGCCTTCGACGCGGCGACCTGGCCGGTCGCCGCCGTGCCTCCCGTCACCGAGGTGCAGGCCGCCCCGGCGCCGACGGCGAGCGCCGCCAGCGCGCCGGCCAGGACACGCCGGAACCGCACCGCTCAGCCTTCCGCCTTGGCGGCCGCGCGGAACCGGGCCGCGGTGCGGGCGCGCTCGTGGGCGTCGAGGACGACCTTGCGGATGCGGACCGACTCCGGCGTCACCTCGACGCACTCGTCCTCGCGGCAGAACTCCAGGCTCTGCTCGAGGCTGAGCTTGCGCGGGGGCACGATCTTCTCGAAGTTGTCCGAGGAGGAGGCGCGCACGTTGGTGAGCTTCTTCTCCTTGGTGATGTTGACGTCCATGTCATCGGCGCGGGAGTTCTCGCCGACGATCATGCCCTCGTAGACCTCGGTCGTCGGCTCGACGAAGAGGGTGCCCCGCTCCTGCAGGTTGACCATCGCATAGGAGGTGACGACGCCCTTGCGGTCCGAGACGAGGGAGCCGCTGGTGCGGGTCGTGATGCTGCCGTGCCATGGCTCGTAGCCCTCGAAGACGTGGTGCGCGATGCCGGTGCCGCGCGTCTCGGTGAGGAACTCGGTGCGGAAGCCGATGAGGCCACGGCTGGGGACGAGGAACTCCATCCGGACCCAGCCGGTGCCGTGGTTCGTCATCTGCTCCATGCGGCCCTTGCGCGCGGCCATGATCTGCGTGATCGCGCCGAGGAACTCCTCGGGGGTGTCGATGGTG
This sequence comes from Intrasporangium chromatireducens Q5-1, assembly GCF_000576575.1. GTDB lineage: Bacteria > Actinomycetota > Actinomycetes > Actinomycetales > Dermatophilaceae > Intrasporangium_A > Intrasporangium_A chromatireducens. The sequence continues at coordinate 38,687 of NZ_AWQS01000006.1, read as the reverse complement.
AGGCGCTCGACCGGCTCGTGGACCTTGCCGTCGACCTCGCGCGTCACGACCTGTGGCTTGCCGACGGTCAGCTCGTAGCCCTCCCGGCGCATCTGCTCGACGAGGATGGCGAGGGCGAGCTCGCCCCGGCCCTGGACCTCCCAGGCGTCGGGCCGCTCCGTCGGCAGCACGCGGAGGGAGACGTTGCCGACGAGCTCACGGTCGAGACGGTCCTTGACGAGGCGGGCCGTCACCTTGGCGCCCCGCACCCGACCGGCGAGCGGGGAGGTGTTCGTCCCGATCGTCATGGAAATGGCCGGCTCGTCGACCGTGATGAGCGGCAGCGGCCGCGGGTCGTCCGGGTCCGCCAGCGTGTCCCCGATCATGATCTCGGGGATGCCGGCGATCGCGATGATGTCGCCGGGGCCGGCCTCGGCCGCGGGCTTGCGATCGAGCCCCTCGGTCATCAACAGCTCGGTGATCTTGACCCGGTCGACGGTGCCGTCGTGCTTGCACCAGGCGACCTGCTGGCCCTTGCTGATCCTGCCGTTGTGGACGCGGAGCAGGGCGATGCGGCCGAGGAAGTTCGACGAGTCGAGGTTCGTCACGTGCGCCTGCAGCGGAGCGTCCTCGTCGTAGGTCGGCGCCGGGATCGTCTCGAGGATCGTCTTGAAGAGCGGCTCCAGGTTCTCCTCGGCGGGCAGCTGCCCGTCGGCGGGCCGGGTCAGGGACGCGCGTCCGGCCTTGGCGGAGGCGTAGACGATCGGGAACTCGAGGACCGAGTCGACGTCGGCACCCGAGTCGAGCAGGTCCATGAACAGCTCGTAGACCTCGTCGACGACCTCGGCAATCCGCGCGTCGGGGCGGTCCACCTTGTTGATGCAGAGGACGACGGGCAGCCGGGCGGTCAGCGCCTTGCGCAGGACGAAGCGGGTCTGCGGCAGCGGGCCCTCGGACGCGTCGACGAGCAGCACGACGCCGTCGACCATGGACAGGCCGCGCTCGACCTCGCCGCCGAAGTCCGCGTGACCGGGCGTGTCGATGATGTTGATCGTCATGCCGTCGGTGAGGCCGGCGGCGACGGCGGACGGGCCGTTGTAGTGGATCGCGGTGTTCTTCGCGAGGATGGTGATGCCCTTCTCGCGCTCGAGGTCGCCGGAGTCCATGACGCGTTCGCCGGTGGTCTCGACGGTCTGCCGTTCGTCGAAGGCACCGCCCTGCCACAGCATCTTGTCGACGAGCGTCGTCTTGCCGTGGTCGACGTGGGCGACGATGGCGACGTTGCGGATGTCCGCACGGGTGGTCAGGGGCATGGGTGTCAGTCTCTCAGGGTCGTGGGGTGTCGTCGTCACGCAGCCGTGCTGCGATGGTGTCGACGATGGGCAGGTCGGCGGGGAGCCAGGCGACGTCGTGCAGGCCGGCCCGCGTGAGCCAGCGCAGCTCGTCGTGGTCCTCGAGCGGCTCGGGCTCACCCTCGACCACCTCCGCGAACCACACGATCATCTCGTAGCGGCTCCCGAGCGGCCAGGTGTGACCGGGCAGCGGACCCGGCACGAGCGCGCCCACGACGATGCCGACACCGAGCTCCTCCGCGATCTCGCGGTGGAGCGCGACCAACGGTGACTCACCGGGGTCGACCTTGCCACCGGGCAGCTCCCAGCCGCCCGCCAGCTCGACGGGCTCGGTGCGCCGGGCGGCCAGCAGGCGGGTGGGCGCAGCCAGGTCGTCGACGAGCGCCGCACCGACGACCAGCCGCACGCTCACGGGATCGTGGGTGGGGTTCTCGGTGCGCATGACGGAGAAGATGGTGACACATCAGGCCGTGATTCCCGGCATGCTGACCAGCACCGGTATCCTTCCGCCATGACTTCCGCGGCCCAGGAGGGCCACAGTCCCGAGCCGGGTGACGCCCGGCTCCCCCACTCCCGCGCGACGGCGTGGTGCTGACCCATGGACCTCGTCCTCGGCATCTTCCTCGTCCTGGCGCTGACGGCCGCGACGGGCTACTTCGTCGCCCAGGAGTTCGCGTATGTCGCGGTGGACCGCAACGCCCTGCGGGAGCTCGCCCACTCGGGTGACGCCGCGGCCGGGCGCGCGCTGCGGGTGACCTCGCGCCTCTCCTTCGCCCTGTCGGCTGCGCAGTTCGGGATCACCGTGACGGCCCTGCTCGTCGGCTACGTCTCGGAGCCGCTCGTCGGCGTCGGGCTCGCCGACCTGCTCGGCTTCACCGACCTGTCGTATGCCGCTCGGCTCAGCCTGAGCGTCACCGCGGTCCTCGTCTTCTCCACGGTGGTCCAGATGGTCTTCGGCGAGCTGGCCCCGAAGAACCTCGCCATCGCGCGCACGGTGGCGGTGGCCCGTGCGCTGAGCCGCAGCACGCTGGTCTATCTCACCGTCGTCGGGCCGCTCGTCCGCCTCTTCGATGCCACGTCCACCCGGCTGCTCCGCGCCGTGGGGATCGAGCCCGTCGAGGAGCTCGACCACGGCGCGACACCGGAGGACCTGACCCGGATCATCGACCAGTCCCATGCTGGCGGTCTGCTGCGCGACGACCTGTCCGGCACCCTCGAGGGCGGCCTGCGGCTGCGCGAGCTCACCGCCGACGACGCGATGACGCCGCGCGTGCGGGTCGTGACGATCCCCGCTGAGGCGTCGGTCGACGAGCTCGTCGCCCTGCTCGACACCGGCTACTCCCGCTTCCCGGTCACCGGCCGGGACCGGGACGACATCGTCGGCGTCGTCGGCCTGGCCGAGCTGCTGTCCGTGCCGGCCGCGGAGCGGAGCACCACCCAGGTCGGCGGGGTCGCGTCGCCAGCCAGTGTCGTGCCGACGAGCGCGCGCCTCGGGGCTGTCCTGGACCAGCTGCGGCGTGAGCACCGGCAGCTCGCCGTCGTGATCGACGAGCACGGCGGCTTCGCCGGCGTCCTGTCGCTCGAGGACATCGCGGAGGAAGTCGTCGGCGACATCCTCGACGAGGACGACGTGCCGGACGTGGAGGCCGTCCCCGACGGCCCCGGCGCCTGGGTCGTGCCGGCGAGGCTGCGGCTCGACGAGGTCGCGGCCCGGACCGGCCTGCTCCTGCATGCCGCCGACCCGTTCGAGACCGTCAGCGGGCTCGTGCTCGAGGTCCTCGGCCGCACGCCGGTCGTCGGGGACGGGATCGAGGTCGAGGCGACGTCGGAGGCGCCCCTTCAGGTCAGCACCGCGGACGGCGTGAGCGAGGTGACCGCCGGGGCGGGCCGCCTCGTCGTCACGGCCGTTGACCGCCACGTGCCGCAGACGGTCCGGCTGGAAGCGCTCGAGGCGCTACCGGCAGCACCCGAGCCGGCCGAGACACCCGGCGCGCATCGGGCAGGAGGTGAGCACCGATGATGACGGCGCTGCTGGTCTCCATCGTCCTGCTCGTGCTCAACGCCTTCTTCGTGGCAGCCGAGTTCGCCCTCGTCGCCAGCCGGCGTCACCGGCTGGAGGACCTCGCCAAGGACGGCAGTCGGTCGGCCCGGGCCGCCGTCGCCGGGTCCCGAGAGCTGTCGCTGATGCTGGCCGGCGCGCAGCTCGGCATCACCCTGTGCACCCTCGGCCTCGGCGCGCTGGCAAAGCCGGCCGTCGCCGACCTCATCGGCTCGGGCCTGGGCGCCGTGCGCGTCCCCGACGAGGTGGCCACCGTCATCGGGGTCGTCCTCGCCGTCGCGGTCGTCGTCTTCCTCCACATGGTGGTCGGCGAGATGGCACCGAAGTCGTGGGCCATCGCCCACCCGGAGCGGTCGGCGCTGCTGCTCGCGTTGCCGTTCCGGGCCTTCGCCCGGCTCGTCCGGCCGGTCCTGACCGCCCTCAACGGGATGGCGAACGCGTCGCTGCGCGTCGTCGGGGTCACGCCACAGCCCGAGCTCGCCCAGGCCCACGGGCCGCGCGAGCTGCAGCTGCTCATCTCCTCCTCCCGCGAGCACGGCACGCTCACCGAGCCGGAGCACCGCGTGCTTGCCGGGGCGATCGACCTCGAGACCCGCACCCTCGCCTCGATCATGGTCCCCCTCGAGGAGGCGGTCGTCGTGCCGGCGGGGGCGACCGGGGCACAGGCCGAGGAGATCTCCCACGAGTCGGGCCGCTCGCGACTCGTCGTCGTCCGGGCCGGCACCCCGGTCGGCCTCGTGCACGTCCGCGACGTGGTCCGCGCGCCGGCGCACGAGCCGATCGACCCGGTCGTCTCCCCCGCCGAGCTGCTCTCCCCCGACCTGACGCTGCTCGAGGCGCTGGGCCGGATGCGGGCGGCCCGCCAACAGCTCGTGCTCGTCGGGCCGCCGGACCGACCGGTCGGGCTCGTGTCGATGGAGGACGTGTTGGAGAGGGTCATCGGCCAGTTCGACGACGAGACCGATTGAGCCAAGGCGCGGGGCTTCAGTCGGTGCGGGGCTCCGCCCGCACCACTCCGACGGGCACGAGAGCGCGCTGGAGCAGCTTGTGGCTGACCGAGCCCAGCGCCATACCGGCGAAGCCTCCACGCCCGCGGCTGCCGACGATGAGGAGCCCCGCGTCCTGCGAGCGCTCGAGCAGCACGTCGACCGGCCGCCCGTTGCGCAGATCGACCTCGACGCTCAGGTCGGGGTGCTTTGCGCGGACCGGCTGGAGCACCTGGTCGATCATCGCCCGGTAGCGCTGCTCGACCTGCTGCCACTCGGGGCTGCCCTCCTCGGTCACGACGATGCCGTCCACGACCTCGAGCCGCCACGTCGTGACGACGACGAGGGACACGCCCCGGCGGGCAGCCTCGTCGCCCGCGACGGTGGCGGATCGCACGCTGTGCTCGCTGCCGTCGATGCCGACGACAACCGGCCGGGTCACCTCGCCCGGGTCCTCGCCGACCACGACGACGGGGCAGGCGGCGTGCATGGCCGTGTCGAGCGAGGTCGTCCCGAGCAGGATCCGCTCCAGCGTCCCCTTGCGGCCGCTGCCGACGACGACGATCCGGGCCTGCTCGGAGGCATCCACGAGCGCCTGCGACGGCGTGCCCCACGGCCGGCTCGCCGTGACGGCGAGGTCGGAGTGTTCGCGCCCGATCCTCGCTCGGGCCTCGTCGATCACGCGGGCGCCGCTGTCGCCGAGCTCGGGCTCGAGGCCGATCGGCACGAAGCCGGCGTCCCAGGCGCCGACGAGCCCGGCGTGGATCTCCTGGGCAGTCAACAGGTGCAGGGGCGCGCCGAGCAGCGTGGCCTCACGGGCCGCGAAGGCGAGGACCGTGCCGTCCTTGTCACTCCCGTCGAGGCCCGCGACCACGGCGCCCGGGGGGACGTCGTCGTCATGCTGACGCCGCCCGGCTGCCTCCGCAGCGTCGTCGGTCCGGTCGAGGGGCTGGTCACTGTATTCGGCGGTCATGCCCCATTCTCACCCGCGGGTCCACCGAGGGCACCGGGTACCCGCGGACCTGCGTCGGCCGCTGCCAGCCCGGTGCGGTGCCGGGGCCAGAGACGAAAAAGGCTGCAGATCGGCCACAATCCCCGCAGACTCTTTCGTCCCGGCCCGCGTGCCGATACGGTTCCTGCATTCGCGACGGGACTGCGCAGGACGCGGGCCGGAGCGGTTCTGACCATCTAGGAGGAACGTCATGCAGATTCGTCGTGGGGCAGCAGCTCTCGCGGGCGCCGCCGCCCTCGGGCTGCTTGTCTCGGCGTGTGGCGCCGGGAACACCGGCAACAACACCGGCACGGGCAGCACCGGAGGAGGCGGGGGCGCCGGCGGTGGGTCGCTCATCGTCGGCACGACCGACAAGGTCGTCTCGATCGACCCGGCGGGTGCGTACGACAACGGCTCGATGCAGGTGCAGACGCAGGTCTACCAGTACCTGCTCAACTTCCCGCAGGGCAAGAACGCGCCGGAGCCCGATGCCGCCGAGAAGTGCGACTTCACCAGCCCGACCGAGTACACCTGCACGATGAAGGACGGGCTCAGGTTCGCCAACGGGGACCCCCTGACCGCGAAGAGCGTCGCCTTCTCGTTCAAGCGCATCGTCGACATCAACGACCCGAACGGGCCGGCCGCGCTCCTGGGCAACATGGAGTCGGTCACCGCCAAGGACGACAAGACGGTCGTCTTCAAGCTCAAGGCCGCCAACGACCAGACCTGGCCGCAGATCCTCGTCACGTCGGCCGGGCCGATCGTCGACGAGAAGGTCTACCCGCCGAACAAGGTGCTCTCCGACGACGAGGCCGTCAAGGCGCAGGGCTTCTCCGGGCCGTACACGATCGGCAGCTACCAGAAGAACCAGATCGCCCAGTTCAAGGCCAACCCGTCCTACAACGGGGCGTTCAACAAGCCGAGCATCGCCCAGGTGACGATGAAGTACTACACCTCGGCCGACAACCTCAAGCTCGACATCCAGAACAAGAACATCGACGTCGCGTGGCGGTCCCTGACCCCGACCGACATCGAGTCGCTGCAGAGCGTCAACGGCATCAAGGTCTACACCGGCGCCGGCGGCGAGCTGCGCTACATGGTCTTCAACCTCAAGACGATGCCGGGCAGCAACGACGCGCAGAAGCTCGCGATCCGTCAGGCGATGGCGTCGAGCATCGACCGTGACGCGCTCTCGACGAAGGTCTACAAGGGCACCTTCAAGCCGTCCTACTCCCAGGTGCCGCCGGGCCTGCCGGGCGCCAATGAGGCGTTCAAGGCCCTCTACGGCGAGAAGCCGAACGTCGACCAGGCGAAGAAGTACCTGACCGACGCCGGGGTCAGCATCCCCGTCTCGCTCCAGATCCAGTACAACCCGGACCACTACGGGAGCAACTCCGACCAGGAGTACAACGAGATCAAGCGCCAGCTCGAGGCGACCAACCTCTTCAAGGTCAACCTCCAGTCCGCCGAGTGGACGACCTACTCGAAGGAGCGCACGAAGGACTCGTACCCGATCTACCAGCTCGGGTGGTTCCCGGACTTCCCCGACGCGGACAACTACCTGTCCCCGTTCTTCGGTCCGAACAACTTCCTGCAGTCGCACTACTCGAACCAGGAGATGAACAAGCTGCTCACCGACGAGGTGACGCAGGGCGACAAGGCCAAGCGCGAGCAGCTGCTCGGCCAGATCCAGGACAAGGTGGCCAAGGAGGTGCCGACGCTGCCGATGCTCTACGGAGCCCAGGTGGCCGTGGCCAAGGATGACGTCAAGGGCGTGCAGGAGACCCTCGACGCAGCCTTCAAGTTCCGGTTCACCTCTCTCTCGAAGTAGTCTCCACGGCACGACAGGTGGGCCCGGGAGTGCCAGCTTCTGCTGCGCTCCCGGGCCCGCCCCGTGTCCTGCGTTGGAAGGTCCTGACCCATGGCGATCGCGGAGGTCCTCGGCACCGAGGAACCGACTGACCCTCAGCCGGAGCACCGCACCAAGGGCGGTATGCCGCCGCTGCTGAGATACCTCATCGTCCGGGTCGCGCTCGTGATCCCGATGATCTGGATCCTCGTCACCCTCGTGTTCCTGCTCATGCGGGTCATCGGTGACCCGATCACGGCGGCCCTCGGCGGCCGGCTCAGCCCGGACCAGATCGAGGCGCGCAAGACGGCGGCGGGCCTGAACGGTCCGATCCTCGGGCAGTACTGGGACTACCTGAGCGGGATCCTCCGGTTCGACTTCGGGCACACCCTGACCGACAACCGGTCGATCACCGACATCTTCGTCGTCAACGGGGCGGCGACCCTCGAGCTGGCGTTCTGGTCGCTCCTCGTCGCCTTCCTCATCGGTATCCCGCTCGGGCGCCTCGCGGCCCGTTACCGGGACCGGGCACCCGACGTCGTGCTGCGCCTGTTCTCGATCGTCGTCTACGCCGCGCCGGTCTTCTTCCTCGGCCTGCTCTTCAAGCTTGCCTTCTCGCCGTTCGGCTGGCCGGTCGCGGGCCGCTCGAGCATCGCGACCGAGCTGGGGCTGGCCAACGTGCAGCCGAAGACGAACATCATGATCCTCGACGCGATCCTCTGGGGCGACCAGAGCTACATCTGGGACGTGCTCCAGCACGCCGTGCTCCCCGCCCTGACGCTCGGCCTGCTGACCGGCGGCGTGTTCCTCCGGCTCGTGCGGATCAACCTGATCGGCACGCTCAACTCCGACTACGTCACGGCGGCCCGTGCCCGGGGCGTCCCCGAGCGCCGCGTCGTCGGCAAGCACGCCTTCCGCAACGCGCTCGTGCCCGTCGTCACCGTCATGGGCATGCAGATCGCCATGCTGCTCGGGGGCGCCGTGCTGACGGAGACGACCTTCGAGTGGCAGGGCCTCGGCTACACGCTGGCGCAGTACCTCATCAAACGCGACTTCGTCGCGGTGCAGGGCATCGTGACCCTGTTCGCGCTCGTCGTCAGCATCGCGAGCCTCCTCATCGACGTCATCGTCGCCTTCGTCGACCCGCGCGTCCGGTTCTGAGTCAGGAGCAGCCATGTTCGCCCTCATCCGCAACACCCGCGGCGTCCAGCGCGGGATGCTCCTCACCGGTCTCGTCGTCATCGCCCTGTTCGTCGTGCTCGCCGTCTTCGCGCCGCTCATCGCCCCCTACGGCTTCAACGACGCGAGCGCGAACGGGCACGACTTCCCGATCCAGGGCGCGCCGTCGGCGGCCCACTGGTTCGGCACGAGCGTCGGTGGCGAGGACGTCTTCTCCCGAGTCGTCTACGGCGCACGTACGGCGCTCGAGGTCGTCGTGCTCGCAGTCATCCTGTCGCTGTGCATCGGTGTGCCCCTCGGCCTGCTGTCCGGCTACGTCGGTCGCTGGCTGGACCGCGTCCTGGTGCTCATCACCGACGCGATGTACGCCTTCCCCTCGCTGCTGCTCGCGATCATCGTGGCGATCGTCGTCTCGGGCGGCCAGTCGGGCGTCACCGCCGGGGTCATGGCCGCGGCGCTGTCGATCACGGTCGTGTTCATCCCCCAGTACTTCAGGGTCGTGCGCAACGCGACGCTCAGCGTCAAGGTCGAGCCGTACGTCGACGCCGCCCGGGTCGTCGGCACTCCCGTGCCACGCATCCTCGTCCGGCACATCTTCGCCAACGTCCGGCAGACCCTGCCGATCATCGCCACGCTGAACGGCTCCGAGGCGATCCTGACGCTGGCCGGGCTCGGCTTCCTCGGCTTCGGCATCCAGCCGTCGGCGGCCGCCGAGTGGGGCTACGACCTCAACAAGGCCATGTCCGACGCGACGAACGGCATCTGGTGGACGGGCGTCTTCCCCGGCGCCGCGATCGTGCTGCTCGTCCTCGGGATCACCCTCGTCGGCGAGAGCCTCAACGACCTGCTCGACCCGCGGCTGCGGGCCCGACGCGGGGACACGAGCGAGGCGGACGCCGCGGAGATCGCGGCCGATGCCGCCGCAGAAGGAGCGACCGAGGAGGCACCGGTGCGGCGCGCCGGCGGCGAGCGACGGGTCGCCACCCTCAGCCTGACCGACCTCAGCGTCAGCTTCCGCACCGACAGCGGCCCCGTCCGCGCGGTCGACCACGTCAGCTTCGACGTCGCGCCGGGCGAGGTCGTGGCCGTCGTCGGCGAGTCCGGCTCGGGCAAGTCGGTCAGCTCCCGCGCCGTGCTCGGCCTGCTCCCGGCGAGCGCGTCGGTCTCGGGCTCGGCGACGCTCAGCACCGACTCCGCGGCTCCCGAGGAGCTCATCGGGGCGCCCTACCGCACCCTGAGGGCCGTCCGCGGCGACGAGGTGTCGATGATCTTCCAGGAGCCCTCCACGGCCCTGAACCCGGTCTACACGATCGGCTGGCAGCTGATGGAGGGCATCCGGGCCCACGAGAAGGTCTCGCGCAAGCACGCCCGTGCCCGCGCAGTCGAGCTGCTCGACCTGGTCGGCATCCCCGACCCCGAGCGGCGCGTCGACTACTACCCGCACCAGCTGTCCGGTGGCCAGAAGCAGCGGGTCGTCATTGCCATGGCGATCGCGTGCGAGCCCGACGTCATCGTCGCGGACGAGCCGACGACGGCCCTCGACGTCACGGTCCAGGCGGCCGTCCTCGAGCTGCTGCTCGACCTGCGCGACCGGCTGGGCACGGCCATCGTCCTGATCACCCACAACATGGGAGTCGTCGCCGACATGGCCGACCGGGTCGTCGTCATGTACCGCGGCCGGATTGTCGAGGAGGCGCCCGTCGAGCCGCTCTTCGCCGACCCGCAGCACCCCTACACGCGCCGCCTGCTCGACGCCGTCCCGCACCTCGGCCACGGTTCGGGTCGTGACCTGTCCGTCGAGGCGGACGCCGAGCCGGTGCTCGAGATCGACGACCTCGTCGTCGAGTTCCCCGGCAAGTTCGGCCAGCCGAGCTTCCGGGCGGTCGACCACGTCTCGCTCACGGTGCACCGCGGTGAGGTCCTCGGCCTCGTCGGCGAGTCGGGCTCGGGCAAGTCGACCGTGGGCCGCTGCGTCGTCGGTCTGCAACGGCCGACGAGCGGCGTCGTCCGGCTGAGCGGCCAGCAGATCTCGGGACTGTCCGACCGGCACCTCAAGTCGCTGCGCAGCCGCTACGGCTTCGTCTTCCAGGACCCGGCCGCCTCGCTCAACCCGCAGATGACGATCGGCGACTGCATCGCCGAGCCCCTGCGTGCCGAGGGCAGGCTCAACGCCGCCCAGCAGCGCGGGCGCGTCGAGGAGCTGCTCGAGCGGGTCGAGCTGCCGGCCGCTTACGGCCAGCGCTACCCCCACGAGCTCTCCGGCGGCCAGCGCCAGCGGGTCAGCCTTGCCCGCTCGCTGGCCCTCCGTCCCGAGGTGCTCATCGCCGACGAGCCGACCTCCGCGCTCGACGTGTCCGTGCAGGCCCGCGTCCTCGAGCTGTTCGCCCAGCTGCAGGAGGAGCTGCAGTTCGCGTGCATCTTCATCAGCCACGACCTCGCCGTTGTCGACATGCTCGCGAACCGGGTCGCGGTGATGCAACGCGGCAAGATCGTCGAGATCGGCAGCCGCGAACAGGTGCTCGGCTCCCCGCAGCAGGAGTACACCAAGCAGCTGATCGCCGCCGTCCCGGTGCCGGACCCGGTCGAGCAGCGGCGCCGACGCGAGGAGCGTGGCGACCTGCTGACCGGCATCAGCTGACCGTCAGGACCCGCGGAGGACGTCGGCGAGGACCACGGCCTGGTTGTGTTCCTCGTCCCGGGCCGAGTAGACGAGGGTCACCACGTCGTGGTCGGCCACCAGGTCGCGAAGGTGGCTGAGCGGCATACTGCCGTCCAGCTCGTCGCGATAGCGGCGCGCGAACTCCGCGAACCGCTCGGGTCGGTGGCCGAACCATGTGCGCAGCTCGGTCGAGGGGCCGGCCTCCTTGACCCACTCGTCGACGTGGGCCGCCTCCTTGGACAGCCCGCGTGGCCAGACCCGGTCGACGAGGACTCGGTAGCCGTCCTCGTCGGAAGCGTCCTCGTAGACCCGTTTGACGTGCACCGTTGCCATCGTCCGCCTCGCTTCCGCTCGTCCCGAGACTAACGCCGCGGTATGCCGCTCAGCTCGCGCCGGGGGGCACCGCCCGCTGCGCGCGGGGCGGGAAGCAACGACCCACCTCGTTTGTTGAAGTTTCCATGAAGATTGACATCTGGTCCGACATCGCCTGCCCGTGGTGCTTCATCGGCAAGCGCCGGTTCGAGAAGGCCCTCGCTGCGTTCGAGCACCGGGACGCCGTCGAGGTGACGTGGCACAGCTACCAGCTCGACCCGGCCCTGCCGGAGCGCTATGACGGCACCGAGGCCGACTACCTCGCGACCCGCAAGGGAATGCCGCCCGAGCAGGTGCGCCAGATGCTCGCCCACGTCGCAGGGATCGCAGCCGAGGAGGGCCTGGCCTACGACTTCGACGCGCTCGTCGTCGCCAACAGCGGCCGGGCCCACGAGCTGCTCCACCTCGCGGCCGAACATGGCCTCGCCGGCGCCGTCAAGGAGTCGCTGCTCTCGGCCCACTTCGAGCACGGCGAGGACATCGGCTCGCTCGAGACGCTGACGCGGATCGGGGTCGCGGCCGGACTGGAGCGGGGCGAGGTCGAGTCAGCCCTCGTGGACGGGCACTACCGGGCCGCAGTGCAGTCCGACATCCGACAGGCGGGCAGCCTTGGCATCCAAGGGGTTCCGTTCTTTGTCCTGGAGAACAAGTACGGCATCTCCGGGGCGCAGCCGACCGAGGTGTTCAGCCAGGCCCTGGCCCAGGTGTGGCAGGAGTCGAACCCGCTCGTCATGGTGAGTCCGGCTGGCGCGCAAAGCGACTCGGGTGCCTGTGGCCCGGACGGCTGCGCCATCTGACTCCCCCGTCGAGTGAGCGCAAACTCCGGAGTTTGCGCTCGCTCGACGGGTCACAACCGGAGTTTGCGCTCCTTCGACGGTCAGGGGCGGCGGTCGGTGCGGAGCACCGAGTAGAGGTGGCCGTCGTGCCAGGCACCGTCGCGCCAGTGGGCACCCCGGACGACCCCCTCGTCGGTGAACCCGGCCCGCTGCAGCGCCCGCTGCTCGGCGAGGTTCGCGACGTCCGTGTGCGCCTGGACCCGGTTCGTCGCCGTGTGCCTGAAGAACAGGTCGACGAGCAGGCGCTGCGCCTCCGTGCCGGCCCCCGAGCCCCGCGAGCCCGCCTGGACCCAGATGCCGATCATCGGGCAGCGCGAGGCCCGGGTCGGGCCCCACTGCACCCAGGTCCAGCTCACCGTCCCGACCGGCTGGCCGTCGACGACGACGGCGAGCGCGCCGTCGTCGTCGAGACGACACGGCGGCGGGGCCGGGTAGCCGCCCCGGGGTCCGAAGTCGTCGAACTCCGAGTCGGGGGGACGGGCCTCGGCGAACTCACCGGAGCGCAGGGGACGGAGCACGACGGACGAGGTGAGCGGCATACGGGAAGACTACGAGGGCAGGATGGAGTGATGTGCGTGAAGGAGCAGGTATGCCGCTGAGCCGGCCCCGTCGTGAGCGTGACCACCGCACGCCAGTCCTCATCGCCCTCATGCTCGCCATGGCCCTGATCGCCATGGACACGACGATCGTCGCCACGGCGATCCCCCAGGTCGTGAGCGACCTCGGTGGGTTCTCCCTCATCGGCTGGGTCTTCTCGATCTACCTGCTCGCCCAGACGATGACGATCCCGATCTACGGGAAGTTCGCCGACCTCTACGGCCGCAAGCCGGTCCTCGTCCTCGGCTCGGTCATCTTCCTGCTCGGGTCGGTCCTGTCGGCGTTCTCGTGGAACATGCTCGCGCTCATCGTCTTCCGTGGCCTGCAGGGTCTTGGCGCGGGCGCGATCGGCGCGACGGTGCAGACGCTCGCCGGCGACCTCTACGACATCCGGGAGCGCGGCCGCATCCAGGGCTACCTCTCGAGCGTCTGGGGCATCTCCGCCGTCGTCGCGCCGACCCTCGGTGGCGTCTTCGCGCAGTACGCCTCGTGGCGCTGGATCTTCCTGGTCAACGTGCCGATCGGCGCGCTGGCGCTGACCTTCATCGTCCGCGACGTCCACGAGCACGTCGAGCGGCACCAGCACCGGATCGACTGGCTCGGCGCCGCGCTGCTGTTCACCGCGGCCGGTCTCGGCATGTTCGGCCTGCTCGAGGGCGGCACCGCCTGGGCATGGTGGTCGACGCCGAGCGTCGTCATCTTCGTGGTCGCCCTCCTGATCGGTCTCGCGGCCGTGGCCGTCGAGCGGCGGGCCCCCGAGCCGGTCATGCCGCCATGGCTGTGGACGCGACGGCTCACCGCCGGGTCCTATCTCGCGACGGCGATGGCGGGACTGGCCGTGATCGGGCTGTCGACCTTCCTGCCCACCTGGGCCCAGGCGGTCGGCGGCCTGAGCCCGATCGCCGCCGGCTTCGTCCTCGCGACGATGAGCATGAGCTGGCCGCTCGCCTCCGGGCTGTCCAGCCGGCTCTACCTGCGGATCGGGTTCCGGGACACCGCCCTCGTCGGCGCACTCTTCGCCATCGCTGCGGGCGTGGTCTTCGTGCTGATGGGCGAGAACGCCCCGGTCTGGCAGCCCGTCCTCGGCAGCCTGCTCATGGGGGCGGGGATGGGCTTGATCACCGCACCGCTCCTCGTCGGTCTCCAGTCGACCGTCGACTGGGGTGAGCGCGGCGTGGTGACCGGCGGGGCGATGTTCTCCCGCTTCCTCGGCCAGAGCCTCGGCGCAGCCGTGTTCGGTGCGGTCACGAACGCCGTCCTCGCCGCGCGACTGGAAAGTGCGCCGCCCTCGTTGCAGGGGAAGGTGGCCGGCACCGTCGACGAGGTGAGCCGCGCACTGACCGGCCATCCCGCCGCCGACGCCGCCGAGTTCATGCGGTCGGCACTGCACGCGTCGACGCACGCGGTCTTCGTCGCGCTGCTCGTCTCCGCCGTCGCGACGCTCGGCATCCTCCTGCTCCTCGTGCCTCGTCACTTCCCCACCATCTCGGCGGCCGAGACCGACACCGCGGCGCGAAGCTAGCCTGACGAGGGACGAAGGCACCTGTAGCCCCGAGGAGGACCCATGGCACGCATCGCGCTCATCGGCGGACACGGCAAGGTCGCGCTCCTCGCTGCACCGATCCTCGTCGGCGCCGGCCACGACGTGGTGTCCGTGGTGCGCAACCCCGACCACGTAAGCGACGTCGAGGCGACCGGAGCGGTCGCCCGCGTCCTGGACGTCGAGACGCTCGATGACGCCGGCACGGACGACCTCGTCCGGGGGTTCGACGCCGTCGTGTGGTCCGCGGGCGCGGGCGGAGGCGACCCGGAGCGCACGTATGCCGTCGACCGGGACGCGGCGATCCGCACGATCGACGCCGCCTCACGAGTCGGGGCCCGCCGGTTCGTGATGGTCTCCTACTTCGGTGCCGGCGCGGACCATGGCGTGCCCGAGGACAACTCGTTCCACGCCTACGCCGAGGCCAAGACGGCTGCCGACGCCCACCTCGCCGTCAGCGACCTCGACTGGACCATCCTGCGCCCGAGCGGCCTCACGACGGACCCCGGCAGCGGCAAGGTGAGTGTCGGCGCGGACCAGCCCGCGGGCCACGTGTCTCGGGCCAACGTCGCGGCCGCCATCGCTGCCGTCCTCGAGTCGCCGGCGAGCGTCCGGGGCGTCTACGAGTTCAACGACGGCGACACCCCGATCACCGAGGCGTTCGGCCAGGGCGCTGCCCGCTGAGGCACGCCGCGCGCCCCGACCCGACGGACGCGACCGACGAGCGGGATCCAGCACAGCGGCATACCCCTGGGCCCCTCATTCGTCGAGCGACAGCTCGGCGACGAGAGCCCGATGGTCAGAGACGGGCAGGGCGAGCGCCGTGTCGCCACCGCCACGGATCGGGCCGCCGACGAGGATGTGGTCGAGCTGCTGCGTCGGCGCCTCGGCGGGGAACGTCAGCTGGGACGCCACCGGCCGCAGGCCGCTGATCCGGGCCGCCGGCTCCGGCCCCATGTTGAGGTCCCCCATGAGCACGAACGCCCCCGACTCGTCGGCGAGGCTCGTCACGAGGTGGCGCAGCTGGCGGCCGTTCCACCGGTCGATGAAGGACAGGTGGGTGTTGACGAAGGTCACGCAGCCGTGCGGCGTCTCCACGGCGGCCACCACGGCGACCCGGGGCTCGTCACGGACCAGCTCGGGCACCCGGCTGCCCTGGAAGCGCATCGGGACGGGGAACGGCAGCGACGCGAGCCGGACGACCTGCCAGCCCTGGACGCGGTAGCGCGACAGCAGCGCGATCCCGTAGGCCGCCGTGTCCGGCTGCTCCTCGCCCGTGGCGGCCATCCACGTGGATCCGGGACTGCCCGCGAGGGCCGCGACGAACTGGTGCTCCTGCGCGCCCATCGCCTCGGCCGCGATCGCGGTGAGGTCCGCGTGGTCGGACCGGTGCTGGTTGCGGTCGACCTCCTGCAGCGCGAGCACGTCCGCGTCGATCTCCCGGATGGCCCTGCGGAACCCCTCCAGGTCGACGTGCTGGTCGGTCGGCACACGCCCGTTGAGGATGTTGAACGTCGCGACTCTCATGGCCGTGCCCCTACCCGCCCGGCGCGCGGTGACTCGTCCGGGCGGGTGCGACGGCGGCTGCTCGGGTAGAGAGGAGGCATGGGAAGCGAGGAGACACCGGACCTGCGTGAGGCGCTCAAGACGGTCGCCGTGGCGCTGAAGCGCTCGGGCGTGCCCTTCGCCCTCATGGGCGGGTATGCCGCCTGGGCCCGCGGCGGCCCCGAGCCGGACCACGACGTCGACTTCCTCATCGCCGAGGAGGACTCCGCGGCGGCGGCCAAGTTCCTGGCCGAGGAGGGCCTCGACGTCGTCGAGCCGCCCGAGGACTGGCTGTTCAAGGTCTTCACCAACGGGGCGATGGTCGATGTGATCTTCCGCGACTCGGACCTGACCGCCGGCCGCGACCTGGTGGAGCGGGCGACGGTCATGCAGGTGCTTTCCGTCGACATGCCCGTGATGCCCGCCACCGAGCTCGTCGCCTCCAAGCTCAACGCCCTCGACGAGCACTACTGCGACCTGACGATGCCGCTCGCGGTGGCTCGGGCGCTGCGCGAGCAGGTCGACTGGGAGCGGGTCGAGCGCGACACGTCCGGCAACGACTTCGCCGCTGCCGTGCTCTACCTGCTGCGTCGGCTCGGGATCATCGACCGGGCGGCCGCCACCTGATTGCGGTCGCCCACGGAAGGAACACGACATGAACGGAGTTGCATGGGCATGAAGAAGATCGGGTTCCTCTCGTTCGGCCACTGGACGCCGTCACCGCACTCACAGACCCGCACCGCCTCAGATGCGTTGCTCCAGTCGATCGAGCTGGCGGTCGCCGCCGAGGAGCTTGGCGCGGACGGCGCCTACTTCCGGGTCCACCATTTCGCGCGTCAGCTCGCCTCGCCGTTCCCCCTTCTCGCCGCGGTGGGCGCCCGGACGAGCCGGATCGAGATCGGCACGGGCGTGATCGACATGCGCTACGAGAACCCGCTCTACATGACCGAGGACGCCGGCGCCGCCGACCTCATCTCCGGCGGGCGGCTCCAGCTCGGCATCAGCCGCGGCTCACCCGAGCAGGTCGTCGACGGCTTCCGCTACTTCGGCTACGTCCCCGAGGAGGGCTCGGACGCCGCCGCCATGGCGCGTCAGCACACCGCCGTCTTCCTGCAGATGCTCGATGGCAAGGGCTTCGCCGAGCCGAACCCCCGCCCCATGTTCCCCAACCCACCGGGTCTGCTGCGCCTTGAGCCGCAGTCCCCCGGCCTGCGCGACCGCATCTGGTGGGGCGCCGGCTCCCGTTCGACCGCGGAGTGGACGGCCGAGCAGGGGATGAACCTGATGAGCTCGACCCTGCTCACCGAGGACACCGGCGTGCCGTTCCACCAGCTGCAGGCCGAGCAGATCCAGCGGTTCCGCGACGCGTGGCAGGCGGCCGGCCACACGCGCGAGGCCCGGGTGTCGGTGAGCCGCAGCATCTTCCCGATCGTCAGCGACATGGACCGTGCCTACTTCGGGCACGAGGCCGCGAGCCAGGACCAGGTCGGCATGCTCGAGGGCGGCCTCGCCCGGTTCGGGAAGTCGTACGCCGACGAACCGGAGCGGCTCGTGAAGGCGCTCGCCGAGGACGAGGCCATCGCCGCCGCCGACACGCTGCTGCTCACGGTGCCGAACCAGCTCGGCGTCGACTACAACGCCCATGTCATCGAAAGCATCCTCAAGCACGTCGCGCCGGAGCTCGGCTGGCACTGAGCCGTCCCGGCGGCTTGCCCTAGTCTTGCTCTGGTGACGGACGCATGGGCCAGCTACCTCGACGAGCGACGCAACAGGGGGTTCGGCGACATCCTCGCGGTCTCGGGACAGACCGAGTCGCGAGCGGCAAGCGGCCTGCACGCCGGCGCGGAGAATCTCGTCACCAAGGCGCTCCGTGCCCTCGAAGAGGGGGACGAGGAGCGTGCAGTGCGCTACACGTCCCAGGCGTCCCGCCTCCCCTGGGACGCACACGAGGAGGTGTGGCCGGGGGCGCTGGCGACGCACTTCGCCCTGTTCGAGGAGCTGAGCGAAGCGATGGAGGACGCCGAGGACGGCGACACGAGGTGGATCGACGACGCGGTGACCGTGCTCGGGGAGGTGTCCGGCGAGCCGCGGGAACACCTCGCCCGGACTCTCGGGATCTTCGGGCGGGACGCGACCATTGACCTCTCCTCTGCGGAGGCCAAGAAGATCCACCGCGCTGTGGGCCGCGACCCGCTCGACGTCGAGTTCGGCACCGACCCGACGGAGACGCCAGAGCAGTTGCTGCCTCGGATGCTGGACCTCCTCCGGGTCACCAACCGCTACCACCTCGTTCACGTACACGGACAGTGATCAGGCGGAGCCTTCGTGAGCAGCGATGGGTGCGATGGTCCCCCGTCCTGCTCACGGCAGGCGACCATCGAGGGCTCCGTCCCGGCCCATAGCCTTCCCGTATGACGTTCACCGGGCTTCCGCACGCGGCCGTCGAGTTCTACGTGGCGCTGGAGGAGAACAACACCCGCGAGTTCTGGCACGCCGAGCGCGAGACGTACGAGCGGGAGGTGCGCGGCCCGATGGCGGCGCTCCTCGCCGCGCTCGAGGACGAGTTCGGTCCGGGGCGGGTGTTCCGGCCGAACCGCAACCTGCGCTTCTCCAGGGACAAGAGCCCGTACAAGACGCACCAGGGGGTGTTCGTCGGCGTGGGTCCACGCGTCGGCTGGTACGCCGAGGTGTCGGCCGACGGTTTCCGCGTCGGGGCCGGCGCCTACCACCTCGATCCGCCGGCACTGGCGTCGTTCCGGCGCGCCGTCGACAGCCCGGCAGGGGGCGAGCTGGCACGGCTCGTCACGACGTTGGCGGCCTCCGGGTGGGAGGTCGGCGGCGACCGGCTCAAGTCCGCACCGCGCGGGTGGAGCCGGGACCATCCGCGCATCGAGCTGCTCCGGCACCGGTCCCTCAGCGTGAGCCGGTGGGTCACGGACGCCGACCTCGTCACGACCCCGGCCCTCGCCGTCCACGTTCGAGACTCCTGGCGGGACGTGCGCCCTCTCGTCGAGTGGGTCAGCGACGTGGTCACGACCCCCGGTGATCCGCAGGACGGTGCGTGAGACGGCGCGGAGCTGGCGATCGACCCCGTCGTCAGCGCGCCTCGTGGGCGGCAATCTCCTCGAGCTTCGGCGCGTAGCTGCCGGCCGGGTCATGGCGCAGGTCCAGCCACAGGTCGAGCAGGGCGTTGGCCGCCGGGGCGGCGATGACGTTCTGTCCCATGCACAGAATCTGTGCGTCGTAGTTCTGGACCGAGCCTCGCACCGTGACCAGGTCGTGCGCCGTCGCGGCTCGCACGCCGGCGACCTTGTTGGCGGCGATGGCTGTCCCGATGCCAGTGCCACAGACGAGGATGCCCCGGTCGGTCCGGCCCTCGACGATCGCCCGAGCCGCCCGGAAGGACACGTCCGGGTAGGTGATCTCTGGGGTCGAGAGGTCCAGCACCTCGCTGACCCGGTCGTCCGCCTCGAGCCACGCCTTCATGGCGTCCTTCAGTGCTGCCCCGTTGCCCGGGGCTCCGATCACGATGCGCACGGCTGGTCCGATCCCACGGTCATTGTCTGCTCCTGCTCCACACCGTCATGGTGGCCGCTCACGGCCGAGAACGCCAACCAACCGGTGTCCTTCGCCGGACGACGCTCAGCCCACCGCGTAGGAGAAGCCCGCGGTCACCCAGTTCCCCGACAGCCGGAGCGTCAGGCCGACGTCCCAGCGGCCGGGCGCCGGGACGCTGATCAGCACGTCGCGCACTGCTCCGGTCGAGGTCGCCACGGGATACTCCATGGGCCCGATCCCGTGGGCGGGGTTGACGAGCCGGACGCGGGCGGCGTCGATCGGCACTGCGCTGCCGTCGCGGGACGTCGCCTCGACGGTGAGCCCCTCGAACCCCGGCGTGGTGGGCCGCACCGTGATGTGGAGGCGAACGGCTGCGGGGCCGGCACCTGCGGCCACCGTCGTCGACATGCTCGGCACGTACGTCTCGCGCCCGGGCGCGGTCGACACGAGCGCGGCGGTGAGCCCCAGCACCACGACGGCACCCGACGTCTCAGCAGCGACCAGCCTGCGCAGCGTCCGGACGGTGTCCGGGCGCACGACCCGGGCGACGAGCCGACGGCTGAAGGCGGCCACGGCGATGACCAAAAGCAGGACGGCGACCTTGCCGAGGACCAGTCGGCCATACGTCGTGCCCACGAGCGCCGCCCAGCTGCCGACCCCGACGAGAGCCGAGATGGCACCGCTCAGGACGAGGACCCCCACGGCGCCGGCAGCGACCCTCGACCAGCGACGTAGCAAGGTGGCGGGCACGTCGTGGCCCTCCCCCTGCGGACGCAGCACGGCCACGACCAGCAGGGCCAGGCCGCCGATCCAGGTGCTGACCGCGGTCAGGTGCACGACGTCGACGAGGGAGGTGAGCAGGGGCGACGTCGTGTGCCCGGGGTGACCGCCGACGGCCTGGGTGACCGCGACGAGGAGCCACAGGCCGACCACGTCGAACCGGGACGGCAGCTGCCCGGAGCGGTCCCGGCGGCGCCACCACAGCGCGGCAAGGACGAGGACCGTGAGGCGCACGGCGGTGAGCCGCCCTGCGGTGGTGCCGACCGCAGGCGCCGCCGCGGGGCTGAAGAGGTCCGACGCCGACCCGCCGGCGCCGTAGATTCCGCCGACGAGGAGCAGGAGCAGGTTGCCGAGCAGCGTCCCGGCGAGGGCCGAGCCGAGCACTCGACGGGCTCGCCAGGAGTCCCGTCCCGCCTGCCACAGCCAGACGATGAAGAAGGCGGCACCGGCCAGCACGACGAGCCCCGAGAGTGCGAGCAGCTCACCCAGCCAGTGCAGCCCGCCGACGACCCCATCCGTCGACGGGCTCTGCGCCACGGCGGCTCTCGGGGCCACTCCGATGCCGAAGGAGTAGCTCCCGGAGACCGGATGGCCGTCGTCGGACTCGACCCGCCAGACGACCCGGTAGGTCCCGGACGGCAGCCGTGGTCGGAGCGTGACGACCACCCGGGTGGCGTCGGAGCCGGGGTGGTGCGGGTCGGCCGAGTCGACCTGGCTGCCCCGGTCGTCGAGGACCACGATGGAGCGCGGCACGACGGAGACCGCCTCGCTGAACTGGAGCGTGACGAGGGCGGGCGGCGCGGTCAGCGTGGCGCCATCAGCCGGGTCGGCGCTCTGCAGCTCGGCGTGGGCTGCCGCCGGGCCCGCGCCGCTGAGCAGGTGGAGGAGCACGAGGAGGAGCACGGCAGCACCGGACCACGGCAGCCGACTCGGGCCTCCGCGCCGAGTGCTCACCGGTGCAGGAAGACGTCGATCCCCAGGGCCAGGAAGAGGCAGCTGAGGTAGGTGATGGAGGCGTGGAAGACGCGCAACGGACGGGCGCGGCCGCCCGCGCGGACCGCCACGGAGAGCAGGTGCACCTCCCACCCGAAGTAGGCGCCGAGGGCGACGGCGGACACGGCATACAGGGGCCCCGTGGGCGCGACGGGAACGAGCAGCAGCGAGGTGGCAACCATGGCGGCCGTGTACCACCGGACCCGGGCCACCACGACGGCCGGCGCCACGACGACCGGGAGCATGGGCACCTCTGCTGTGGCGTAGTCCTCGCGGAACCGCATGGCGAGCGCCCAGAAGTGCGGCGGCGTCCAGAAGAAGACGATGAGGAACATGACCGCCGCCGACCACGATACGGATCCCGTGACGGCCGCCCAGCCGATGAGCGTCGGCAGGCATCCCGCGGCGCCGCCCCACACGATGTTCGACGGGGTCCGGCGCTTGAGCACCATCGTGTAGCCGACCACGTAGACGAGGATCGCCGTCGCCGTGAGCGCGGTGGCGAGCGGCGTCGTCGTCACCGCCAGGAGGGCCAGGGAGCCGACCCCGAGGGCCGTGGCCAGGGTCGCGGCCCCGCTCGGCGAGACCTCCGTCCGCGGCAGCGGCCGGCGCGATGTGCGGCGCATCTTCTCGTCGATGTCACGGTCGATGAGGCAGTTGAAGGCGTTGGCGCAGCCGGCCGCCGCACTGCCGCCGACGAGGGTCGCCACCACGGTGCCCGTGGGCGGCCAGCCCCGGGCGGCGAGCAGCATCGCGGGCAGCGTCGTGACGAGCAGCAGCTCGACGATGCGCGGCTTGGTGAGCGCGACATAGGCCGCGACCCGGGTGCGCAGGACGAGGACCCGGGTGGTCGGGAGCGCCTCGGCTGTCATGCCCGCGGCACGGTCGTGGCGAGCGAGGTGGCAGCGGCAATGATCACCGTCGCGAGCACCAGCCAGGTCCACCAGTAGCCGACCATCGTGACGTGCCAGGCGGTCTCGGCGAAGCGCCCCAGCCGGGCCCGGTTGACGATGGCCACTCCGAGGAAGAGGGTCAGGAGGAGGTGGACGACGTGGTAGCCGGCGAGCGCCATCCAGGCGGACTGGTACGCGCCGTCCCGTGGCGTGAACCCGGCTCCGACCATCTGACCGACCTGCAGGCCCAGGTCGAGGACCACCAGGGCGGAGGCCAGCCCGGCACCGAGCACGATGCGCGCCTTGTCGGTCCCGCCTCGCTCGGCCCAGCGGTAGGCGAGCCAGCTGGCGGCGACCACGAGCACCACCAGCCAGGTATAGGTCGCGGAGACCGGGTGGGCGCCCTTCTGCGTCAGCCATTGGCCGTTGGTGTTGAGCCCCCGCAGGTACAGGTAGGTGAAGACGAGGGAGAAGGTGAAGAAGGCGTCCCCGACGATGAGCAGGATGACGCCGAGCTTGTTCATCCGCCGGGCGGCCTCGGGGTCGAGGTGGCCCGCGACGAGCGCGGGGGTGGGCGACGTCATGGCGCACCGACTTCCACCCGTTGGGGCGGCGCGTCCGGCCCCTGCGGCGGTGGCGCCCCGGGCCCTCCCGGCGTGCCAGGAGCCGGAGCTCCTGCGGCCGCGCGGTGGCCGTCCTCGCCGTAGCCGTAGAAGTCCTGCGTGACGACGGGGAGCACCTCGAAGTTCTCGAGCGGGACCGGCGTCGGCGTCTGCCACTCCAGCGTGCGGGCACCCCATGGGCTGGCGCTCGCGACCGATCCGGCCCGCCACGAGTAGATGATCGCGCCGAGGAACGTCAGCATCCCGAGCATGATCGTGTAGGCGCCGATGGACGAGATGAGGTTGCCCACGCGGAAGTACGTGCCCGGGTCGGCGACCCGACGCGGCTGCCCGGCCAGCCCGACCGCGAACATCCCCATGAAGGTGACGTTGAAGCCGACCTGGGCGACCCAGAAACCGATTGCGCCCGCCTTCTCGTGGAGCATGCGGCCGGTCATCTTGGGGAACCAGTAGGCGAGCGCCCCCATGGCACCGGTGAGGCCCGCCCCCATCAGCGTGTAGTGGAAGTGGGCGGTGACGAACATCGACCCGTGCATCGCCTGGTCGACCGGGATGTCGGAGAGGTAGATGCCGGTGATGCCGCCGATCGTGAAGTTCCACAGCAGCGCATAGACCGCCATGACCGGCAGCCGCATCCAGACCCGGCCGCGCCACAACGTGCCGAGCAGCACGAGGAAGAGCAGGCCGGTCGGGATGGAGATCAGCTCCGTCGTCACCATGAAGGGACCGCCCAGCACGGGGGCCCACCCAGCGACATACATGTGGTGCGCCCAGACAAACAGGCTGAGGCCGGCGATCCCCATGATGCCGAGGATCGCGCTAGTGAAGCTGAAGAGCGGCTTGCGGGTGAAGACCGGCGTGATCTCCATCAGGGCGACGATGGCCGGGAGCAGGATGACGTAGACCTCGGGGTGGCCCATGAGCCAGAAGAGGTTCGCGTAGAGCCAGCCGCTGCCGCCGATCGACGGGTCGTAGAACCCGGCGCCCATCCCCCGGTCCATCCCGAGCTCGATCATCGCGACCTCGAACATCGGGAAGGCGACGAGTCCCAGGGCGACGCTCGCGACGGTGCCGAAGACGAAGATCGGCGTCCGGGACCACGTCATCCCGCGTGCCCGCATCCGCACCGCGGTGGTCGTGATGTTCATGCCGGCGACCCCCGTCGAGATCGCGAAGGTGACGATCGTGACGAGGAACGCGTCCATGCCGCGGTTCGCCTGGTCGGACAGCGGCGCGTAGGCCGACCATCCGGTCGAGATGCCCCCGAGGAAGAGCGACGAGATGAGCACCGGCACCGCGGCGAAGAGCAGCCAGAAGCTGAGCGCGTTGAGCCGCGGGAACGCCATGTCCCGGGCGCCGATCATGATGGGCAGGATGAAGTTGCCGAACGGTCCGCTCACCATGATGATCGTCGCGATGATCATCGTGATCCCGTGGATCCCGACCAGGGAGTTGTAGGTCGCCGGGTCGACGAAGCGCGATCCGGGGGTGATCAGGTTGGTGCGGATGAGCATGGCCAGGGTGCCGCCAAAGCCGAAGAGCACCATCGTCGTGACGAGGTACTGCATCCCGACGACCTTGTGGTCCGTCGTGAACCGGAAGTACCGCGCGACGCCCGCGTCCTTGCCGGCCAGGTAGTGCTCGTCCTCGACGGTGAGGTCCCGGCCGAGCAGCCACCGGGCCGGGCCGACGAAGGCGCCGACGCCGATGAGGAAGCCGATCACCCATGCCACCAACGTGAGGATGGTGACGGCGTCGTCCTTGTGGTCCCCCTCATCGAGGACAGGGAAGGTCGAGCTCGTCACCCACCACGTCGCCGTGGCGAGGAGCACGCCCATGACGATGCCGGTGACGACGTTGAGGTGCCGCATGATGCCGCCCGCGGTCACGGGAGCAACCGGCGGTGACGGAGCAGCAGTGACGGAAGTCGTCACGATGACCTCCTGAGGACAAGCTGGGTCGGGATCATGAGTGGGCCTCCGCCGGGCTCTGCGCCCAGGCCTCGTAGTCCGCCACGCTGACGACGTGGACCGTCGTCTGCATGTACGAGTGGTAGAGCCCGCACAGCTCGGCGCACCTGAGCTGGAAGGTGCCGATCTGGGTCGGCCGCACGGTCGCGACCGTCGTCTCGCCGGGGTTGGCGTCGACCTTGATGCCCAGCTGCACGAGCCAGAAGGAGTGGATGACGTCCTTCGAGGTCACCCGGAAGGCCACGGTCTGCCCGACGGGAAGGTAGAGCTCGGTGGCACTCTTGTTGCCCTCGTCGGGATAGGTGAAGCTCCACGCCCACTGCTGCCCGGTGACGTCCACGAGGATCGGCTCCTGCGCCGGGTTCGCCTCGGACGTCCGCGGCGCGATGACGACGAGCCCCCAGACGAGCAGGAAGAGGCACAGGACCGCCGAGCCGAGGACCCAGATCGTGAAGACGCGTCGGTTGTCCCGGCGCCCGGAGCCGTCCTCGGGCGGCGGCTGCGGGCCGCGGTGGCGCCAGCGGAACACCGAGTAGAGCAGGATCGCCCACACGAGCGCGGCGACCGGAGCGGACAGCCCGGTGAACCACGTCACCGTCGTCTCGATCTCCTGCATCGTCGGGGAGGCCGGCCGGCCCATCAGCCGCGCCGGGACCGGCGCGAAGAGGAGCAGCAGGACGGTGAGGACGGCCCAGATGACGAGGATCGGCAGCACCGGCGGCCGGCGCCACGTCGTCCGGGTGTCGAGGCGTTGGCCCTCGTGGCGCCCGGTGCTCATGACGTCACCGTCACGGTGCCGGACATGTATCCCCGGGTGGACATCGGGCCGCCGAACTTGGCGTACGTCCCGTCACCGCAGGGGAACTCGCAGTTGAAGACGTACTCGCCGGGCCCCTTGGTCAGGAACGAGAACGTGACGACATGGGGCTCGGGATAGCCGTTGGCCAGGTTCTTCGCCCCGTCCGGTATGGCCGGCAGCGGGGCGTTGACGAAGAGCTCGTCCTGCCCGTCCTGCGCCAGCCCGTGCAGCGTGAAGGTGTGTCCGATGGCCGTCGGGTCGACCTCCGAGACGACCTTGCCGTCGACCGTCTCGGTGCCATCGACGGTGCCGAGCACCTTGGCGAAGTAGTGGTTCGTGATCTCCTCACCCGAGTCGTACTGCTGGATCGTCAGCGTCACGAGGCTGTGCGCCGGCAGCACGAGATGGGTCCCCGGCCCGTAGCTGACCCAGTCCGGATGGGGGCCGCCATCCTTGCCGTGCGGGCCGGCCATGCTGTCCGGCCAGGTCTGCAGCTCCAGGAAGGCATGCGGGACGGTGCCCTGCGGCGTCTGGGCGGTCCCCTTGACCACCGCCGTCACCGTCGACGGATCACTCTGCGCACGGGACACCGCCACCCCGGTCAGACCCAGCGCAATGCCACCGGCCAGCACGGTGGCCCCAATCCCCACGAGACTCTTCATCGAGCCCCCACCCCTTCTCCCTGAGGAGAAACACGCAATGTGATACGCCTCACGTTGACACCGGCTCGGGAAGTTCACAAGAAGTTGCCAGAGATGGACGCGAAACTGGCAGGAAACTCCTAGGTTGCACTCAGGTTGCTCACGGGGTGTTCAGGTTTAGCCTGCACACCATGGAGGTGTGGCGGGAGGTCCTCTCCACCTGGGCGCCGAGGCCCGCGCCGATCCTGCTCGCTGCCCTCGCCCTGGGCGTCTACGGGATGGCCGTGCGCCGCATTCGTCGGACCCGGCCGTCCGGTTGGCCGGCCCGCCGAATGGTGGCCCATGCCGCCGGAGTCCTGAGTGGCCTGTTCGTCGTCGTCGGGCCGCCGGGTGCCCTCGACGACACGCTGTTCAGCGCGCACATGGTGCAGCACCTCGTGCTGACGATGGTCACCGCTCCCCTGCTCGTCCTCGGCGCTCCCGTCCTCCTGCTGCTCGAGGTGAGCTCCCCTCGGGTCCGCCGGACCTGGATCGTCCCTGTGCTGCGCAGCCGCCTGGCGACCTGGCTGACCATTCCTTGGGTGGGCTGGGTGCTCTTCGCCGGCACGATCGTGGCGACCCACTTCTCGCCCTTCTACGACTACGCCATTCGTCACCCGTTCGTGCACGACTACGTCGAGCACCCGTTGTACCTGGGCGTGGCGCTCGTCTTCTACTACCCGCTGGTGGGCTCGAACCCGGTCCCCCATGGCCCGTCGCCGCTCGCCCGGGTGCTGTCCCTGTTCCTCATGGCCGGCCCGATGAGCATGACCGGCTTCTTCATCTACACGGCACGAGCGGTGCTGTACCCCTCCTACCTGGCCGTCGACGGGCCCTTCGGGTCCGATGCCCTGGGCGACCAGCAGCTGGCGGGGGCCATCATGTGGTGCCTCGGCATGGTCGTCCAGGTCGGCTGGGTGGCCCTCGCCGTCCCCGTGTGGCTGCGCGCCGAGGAGCGCAAGGCGCGCCGCCTCGACGAGACGCTCGTCCCGACTGGCCCGGCAGGTGCCCAGTGACGCCGCAGCAGCCCCCGGCTGGACGGTCCCACGGGACCCTCCGGCTCACGACGGCCACCGTCGCAGGGGTCGCCGTCTGCCTCGCCGCCGCCGGCGTCGAGCTCGGTCGGGCGCTGGGCGGCAACCCGCTCAGCTGGGTCTACACGTTCGAGTGGCCGCTCATCGCCGGGTATGTCGTCTACATCTGGCACAAGCTCCGGTCGGAGGCGCGGCAGGGGGCGCAGGCCACCGCGGCCGCGCCGACGCCCGATGGCAGCGCCACCGTCCCGGCGATCGAGGCGGACCCACAGCTCGCCGCCTGGCAGGACTACATCTCGCGGCTGCACGCGGCAGATCCGCCCGGGGGGCCGCCGCCCGCGCGACAACCGCGCTCGTCGGGGCAGCCGTGACCCCGGCCGCCGTCACGAGGTCCGGGCAATGAGCGACCTGCCACGGCCGAACCGCGCCCAGGGCCGGCTCATCGCGATCGCCGTCCTGCTGTATGGCGTGGGCTACCCGACCGCGCTCGCCGGCGGGTGGATGGGCGGCTGGGTCCTCGTCTCGCTCGGTGGCGTCGCGCTCATGGCGCTCGGCGTCGTGACGGTCCGCCGAATCGGGCGCTCGGACGCGCGGACACCACTGCCGCGGGACCTCTCGGAATGAGCCTCGTGCTCGATGCCGTGAGCCAGGGGGCCGGCCGGCGGCGGCCGGTCACACGTTGAAGCGGAACTCGACCACGTCGCCGTCCTGCATGACGTAGTCCTTGCCCTCCATGCGGACCTTGCCGGCCGCCTTGGCCGCCGCCATGGAGCCAGCCTCCATGAGGTCCTCGAACGAGACGATCTCGGCCTTGATGAAGCCGCGCTGGAAGTCCGTGTGGATCACCCCGGCTGCCTGCGGCGCCGTCCAGCCCTGCTTGATCGTCCACGCCCGCGCCTCCTTGGGGCCGGCCGTGAGATAGGTCTGCAGCCCGAGGGTGTGAAATCCCTTGCGGGCCAGCTGGTTCAGCCCCGACTCCTCCGCCCCGAAGCCCTGCAGCATCTCGAGCGCCTCGTCCGGCTCCATGTCCATCAGGTCCATCTCGAGCTTCGCGTTGAGGAACACGGCGTCAGCCGGCGCGACCGACTCGGCCAGCTGCTTCTTCAGCGCGTCGTCGGTCAGCTGGTCCTCGTCGAGGTTGAACACGTAGATGAACGGCTTCGTCGTGAGCAGCCCCAGCCCCGTCGCGGCCTCCATGTCGACCCCGGCAGCCGGCCCAGCGGCATACAGCGTCCGGCCCTCCTCGAGGACGCGCTGCGCGGCGAGGGCCGTGTCGAGGACCCCCTTGTCGGTCTTCCGGCCCTTGACCTCCTTCTCGAGGCGCGGGACGGCCTTCTCGAGCGTCTGCAGGTCGGCGAGCACGAGCTCGGTCTCGATCGTCTCGATGTCGCCGGCGGGGTCGACCTTGCCGTCGACGTGGACGACGTCGTCGTCCTGGAACGCGCGCACCACCTGGCAGATGGCGTCCGACTCACGGATGTTCGCGAGGAACTTGTTGCCGAGCCCCTCTCCCTCGCTCGCGCCGCGGACGAGCCCGGCGATGTCGACGAAGCTCACCGTCGCCGGCACGATCCGTTCGGAGCCGAAGACCTTGGCGAGCCGGTCGAGCCGTTCGTCCGGCAGGGGGACGACGCCGATGTTCGGCTCGATCGTCGCGAACGGGTAGTTCGCGGCGAGGACCTGGTTCTTGGTCAGCGCGTTGAAGAGCGTTGACTTGCCGACGTTCGGCAGTCCGACGATTCCGATGGTGAGTGCCACGGGGTCAAGAGTCTAGTGGCCGTTCGGTGGCCTCCCGACCATGCCGTATGCCGCTCAGCCTGCTCGCGTCGGCAGGCGCGGTCAGCCGGTCGGTTGGGTCCGCACGCTGCAGAGCTGGCGCGACTGGGCGACGAGGTGGCCGGCCGAGTCCCAGATCCGGGCGTCCTCCTCCATGAGCTCGCCGGTCAAGGTGTCGCTCGAGATGACGACGCGCAGCCAGCCCGGCTCCGGCCGGCGACGGACGTGTCCGGTGAACTCGAGAGTCGGCGCCCATCCGTAGATGCCGAGGTCGAACGCCACCGGAGGGAACGCGTCGAGGGCCCACAGCAGCATCGTCGAGTCCGGTTCGCGGCCGTCCTTGAGGCGCAGCCAGCCCTGCATCACCCCGCGCATCGACGGGCGGCCCATGGCCCAGCCGGCGGTGTCGGGGTCGAGGCGCAGGTCGACCCGGTCGAGGAAGGCGCTGTGGTTGAGGAAGTCCGGCGGGGCCAGGTCGGAGCTCAGGCACTGGTCGGGCGGCGGCAGGTCGGGCGGGTCGGACTGCCGGGTGGTGTCGACGGTGTCGAGGTTGCCGAACGACGCGAGGGCTCTCATCCGCTCGACCGGAGCCCCGTCGGGCCCCTCCTGCACGACGCTCACCTGGCCGGTGGACAGGCGGCGCCCGCACCGGAGGGTCTGCGTCTCGACCCGGCAGGCTCCGCCGAGCGAGGCGGTCATGAAGTAGGCGGAGATGACGACGGGGTCGACGTGCCGGTTCGCCTCGGCCGGGTCGGCCTCGAGGTGCCGGCCGAGCGCGGTCAGGCCCAGGGCCATGACCACTCCCCCGTTGATCGCGTTGCCGATCGCCCAGTCGTCGTGGAAGGCACCGCTCCAGGTGCCGTCACCCTCGTCGCGCAGCTGCATGGCCGTGTCGAACTCGTGCACGGGTCCATCTCTAGCAGAGAGTGTCGGTGCGGGCTGACAGGGTGTGGGCATGGACGTGGTGACGCTTCTGGCCGGGCTCCTCGTGGGTGTCGTCCTCGGTGCCGCGCTGGCGTGGTCGTGGGCGCGCGCCGGCCTGCTCGCGCGGGCGGCGAGCGCCGAGTCGGAGCGGGATGTCCTCAGGGCACGGGTCGTCCACCTCGAGTCGGCGCGCGAGGACGACGCGGCCACGCGGCTGCTCCTCGCCCCGCTCCGCGAGACGATCGGCCGGGTGGAGCGCCAGGTGGGCGCGCTGGAGCGGGACCGGGTGCACCAGTTCGGTGAGCTGGCCGAGCGGCTGACCGCCGTCGGCCGCTCCACCGACTCCCTGCGCTCCGAGACCGCCACCCTGGCCAGCGCGCTCAACGCGTCGACCACCCGAGGGGCCTGGGGCGAGCTCCAGCTGCGCCGGGTCCTCGAGCTGTCCGGCCTGCTCCCGCAGTGCGACTTCGACGAGCAGGTGACGCGGGTGAGCCGGCACGGTGCGACGGTGCGCCCCGACGCCGTCATCCACCTGCCGGGCGACCGGCACGTCGTCGTCGACAGCAAGGCGCCGATGTCGCACTTCCTGCAGTCGCAGGGCGAGGGGGTCGGCGAGACGGAGCGCGGTGAGCTGCTGGCGGCGCACGCCACGGCGCTGCGGCGGCACGTGGAGTCGCTGGCCGGCAAGGCGTACTGGACCGCGTTCGCCCGGTCGCCGGAGATCGTCATCTGTTTCGTGCCGGGCGAGGCGGTGCTCGGGGCCGCGCTCGCGGACGACCCGGGGCTCTACGAGCACGCGCTCTCGCGCAAGGTCGTCCTCGCCTCGCCGGGCACGCTCTTCGCGGTGCTCCGGACCATCGGGGCGATCTGGCAGCAGGACGCGCTGGAGCAGAACGCCCTCGAGCTGCTCCGGCTGGGCCAGGAGCTGCACGCCCGGCTGGTGACGCTCGGCGGCCATGTCGCGGGGATGGGGCAGAGCCTGGCGAGGTCGGTCGAGCAGTACAACCGCTTCGTCGGCACCCTCGAGTCCCGCGTGCTCGTGACGGCCCGGCGCATGCACGAGCTCGACCTCGTCTCCGAGGACGCGCCGCTGCTCGAGCCGCTCGCGGCGGGGCCCCGGTCGCTCAGCGCGCCGGAGCTGATCCCCGTCTCGAGCGACCGTCGCGACGACGACTTCCTCGCCGAGGAACGCCGTGGCCACGGCCCGGGTGCCAGCGGCGGCCGGGACACCAGTGAAGCGGTCTAGCCCCCGACCGACAGCACAACATCGCCGGTCGAGAGCACAACCCCGACGAGAGGACACTCTCGAGCGACGCGGGTCAGTGCAGCGAGCCGGCGTCCTCGAACGCACCGTCGTGACGGACCTTGTCGGGCTTCTGCCCGGACAGCTGCTTCATGTCGCGGCGCAGCTCCTTCGGCAGGGCGAAGAGGAGTGACTCCTCGGCGGAGACCACGGTCTCGACGGCGCCATAGCCGCGGTCGGCGAGCCACTTCAGGACGTCGCGCACGAGGATCTCCGGCACGCTGGCGCCTGAGGTGACGCCCACGGTCGTCACGCCCTCGAGCCAGGCATCGTCGATCTCCTCGGCGTAGTCGACGAGATGACCCGATCGGGCGCCGTGCTCGAGGGCCACCTCGACGAGACGGACCGAGTTGGACGAGTTGCGCGAGCCGACGACGAGCATCAGGTCGGTGTCCTTGGCCATCTGCTTGACGGCCGACTGCCGGTTCTGGGTGGCGTAGCAGATGTCGTCGGATGGGGGGCTCTGCAGGGCCGGGAACCGTTCCTTGAGCCGCCGGACCGTCTCCATCGTCTCGTCGACCGACAGGGTGGTCTGCGAGAGCCAGACGACCTTCTCCGGATCGCGGACCTCGACCTGGTCGACGTCGTCCGGGCCACCGACGAGCTGGATGTGCTCGGGTGCTTCACCGGAGGTACCGATGACCTCCTCGTGTCCCTCGTGGCCGATGAGCAGGATGTCGAAGTCGTCGTCCGCATAGCGAACGGCCTCGCGGTGCACCTTGGTGACGAGCGGGCAGGTGGCATCGATCGTCTTCAGCGAGCGCGCGCGGGCCTCCTCGTGCACGATCGGTGCGACGCCGTGGGCGGAGAAGATGACCGTCGCGCCCTCCGGCACCTCGTCGGTCTCGTCAACGAAGATCGCACCACGCTTCTCGAGGGTCGTCACGACATGCTTGTTGTGCACGATCTGCTTGCGGACATAGACGGGCGGCCCGTACAGCTCGAGCGCCTTCTCGACCGTCACGACGGCCCGGTCGACGCCGGCGCAATAGCCCCGCGGGGCAGCGAGCAGGACCTTCTTCTCGGGCTCAGGCATGCGTCCATCGTACGTGGGGCCTGTGGATGACCCGATGTCCGACGGCCGGCTGTCCGCCGCTCCACCTATCGTTGCTCGCGTGAGCATGACGAGCCCGCTGCCCCAGAGGGCGGCCGACACCACGCCGGAGCAGCCCTGGCCGGTTCGCGTGCTGAGCCTGAAGATCTCCGACTACGTCGACCGGATGAGCCAGCTGTGGGTCGAGGGACAGGTCGTGCAGCTCAACGCACGGGGGGCGACCGCCTTCCTGACGCTGCGCGACCCGGACGTCGACATGTCCCTGTCGGTCTCCGTGCCGATGAACGCCGTCAACGCGATGCCGATCCCCCTCGCCCAGGGCGCCCGGGTGGTGCTGCAGGCGAAGCCCACCTTCTGGACGAAGCGCGGCACCCTCCAGCTCGAGGCTCGCCAGATCCGCCCGGTCGGCATCGGTGATCTGCTCGCCCGCGTCGAGATCCTCAAGCGCACCCTCGCCGCCGAGGGCCTCTTCGACCCGGCTCGGAAGCGCCCCGTCCCCTTCCTGCCCGGTCGGGTCGGCCTGATCACGGGCCGCAACTCGGCCGCCGAGCGCGACGTCGTGGAGAACGCGCGCCGCCGCTGGCCGGCCGTGCGGTTCGAGATCCGAGAGGTGGCCGTCCAGGGGGCGAGCTGCGTGAGCGAGGTCGTGGCGGCACTGCGCGAGCTCGACGCCGACCAGAGCGTCGACGTCATCGTCATCGCGCGGGGTGGCGGCGCCCTCGAGGAGCTGCTCCCCTTCTCCAACGAGGCGATGGTCCGGGCGGTCGCGCAGGCCCGCACCCCGGTCATCAGCGCCATCGGCCACGAGGTCGACCAGCCCCTGCTCGACCTCGTCGCCGACTGGCGAGCCTCGACGCCGACCGACGCCGGCAAGCGGCTCGTCCCCGATGCCGCCCAGGAGGTGGCGGCCGTTGCGACCGCTCGGCAGCGGATGCGCCAGGCGCTCGCCCGCCGGGTCGAGTCCGAGCGCCGGTCCCTGCGGGCGCTGACGAGCCGTCCCGTCATGGCCGACCCGGTCGCGCTCGTGCGGTTGCGGCGCACGGAGGTCGCCGCGCTCCGGCAACGCGCCGACACTCGCATCGAGGCCCGCCTGCACCGGGCAGCCGACCAGGTCGAGCACCTGCGGCGCCAGGTCACCGCCCTCTCGCCACAGTCGACCCTCGAGCGCGGCTACGCGGTCGTGCAGCACCGCGACGGCCGGATCGTCATGGACCGGACCGATATCGGCATCGGCGAGCTGCTCCGGGTGCGGGTCGCCCGAGGCGACTTCGGTGTCCGCCCGGTCGCGGCGGGCACCGAGGCGGACGGCGACGGCGACCCCGCGGCAGACGACCGCGCCTCGTCCGCGAGTGCGAGCGACTCCTCCCCTGCCCGCAACCGACGCAAGCGGCCGGCCCCGGCCGCGGAATAGGGTGACCGAATGCCCGACGCCTCCACCTTCCCCGACATCGCCGACCTCCGCTACGAGGACGCCCGCGAGGAGCTGATCGCCATCGTGGCCAAGCTCGAGGCAGGGCAGGCACCTCTCGAGGACTCCATGCAGCTGTGGCGCCGGGGCGAGGCACTCGCAGCACACTGCCAGCGGTGGCTCGACGGCGCCCAGGCCGAGATCGAGCGGGCCACGCGTCCGGCTCCCACCGGTGGTCCCGCCGCGGCGGCCGGGAGCGGCGCGGCTGCTGGTGAGCCCGAGCTGCACGCCGACGACGCGGTCTTCGACGACGAGCAGTCCTGAGCGGTCAGGTGGCGGGCTTGACCCGCTCGAGGGCAGCGAGGAAGGTCTTCAGCTCCTCCTCGGACCCCGTTGTGGTGGCCGCGATGGTCAGGTCGTCCTTGGCCGACCCCTTCAGCACGTAGGAGAACTCCTGACGGGTCTGCACCACGTAGCGCTCCCAGGTGCGTGAGCCGATCTGGACCTGACCCGACCTCGTCCCGTCGTTGGCCGATCGCGAGATCCAGCCGGACGTGACGTTGGTTGCCTCCTTGAGCGCGATGTCCGCGCCGCTGGGGGTGGACCACACGGTCGTGAAGGTCCGCACCCTGTCGGTCAGCGGCGAGTCGGTCGCCACGGTCGGCACCCAGTCCTTCCCGAGTCCCGTGGGCAGCTCGACCGGCCAGCCCGTCAGCTGGGCGACGTAGGCGCCCTTGCCGGCGGCATCGACAGCGGGGCGCTCGACGTGGTTGATGCGCGGCACGATGGCGATGAGTCCTGCGACGATCACCCCGAGGACGAGCATCGAGCGCACCATGTTGGGCAGGGAACCCATGGAGTAGGCGCTGCGCCGGGGCTGGGGAGAACTCACCCGGACATCCTCCCCGACGCCGTCGGGCAGACCAAAACGGGGCCACGGGCACCGATAGAGTTGCTGCGACACGCCGCGCCGACGAAGGACTCGATGATGAGAGCCAGCACCCCTGACCGCAACCTCGCACTGGAGCTGGTGCGAGTCACCGAGGCCGCCGCCATGGCGGGTGGCCGCTGGGTCGGCCGAGGTGAGAAGAACAAGGCCGACGGCGCGGCCGTCGAGGCGATGCGAGCCATGATCTCGACGGTCAGCATGAACGGCATCGTCGTCATCGGCGAGGGCGAGAAGGACAACGCGCCGATGCTCTACAACGGCGAGCACGTCGGCGACGGCACCGGCCTCGAGTACGACGTGGCGGTCGACCCCATCGACGGGACGACCCTGACGGCCAAGGGGATGCCCAACGCCGTCTCGGTCATGGCGGTCGCCGGACGCGGCGCGATGTACGACCCCTCGGCCGTCTTCTACATGGACAAGCTCGCGACCGGGCCGGAGGCGGCCGACGTCGTCGACATCCGGCTCCCGGTCGCCGAGAACATCCGACGTGTCGCCAAGGCCAAGCACGAGACTCCGGCCGACGTGACGGTCGTCCTGCTCGACCGGCCGCGCCACGAGCGCCTCGCCGAAGAGGTCCGCGAGACGGGCGCGCGGATCCGCTACATCACCGACGGTGACGTCGCGGGCGCCGTCATGGCAGCTCGCCCCAACACCGGCGTCGACCTGCTCCTCGGCGTCGGTGGTACGCCGGAGGGGATCATCGCGGCGTGCGCGATCAAGTGCGTCGGCGGCGTCATCCAGGGCAAGCTCTGGCCCAAGGACGACGACGAGCGGCAGAAGGCCCTCGATGCCGGGCACGACCTCGACCGCGTCCTGTCCACCGACGACCTCGTCCGGGGCGACTGCTTCTTCGTCGCGACAGGCATCACGGACGGCGAGCTGCTCCGCGGTGTGCGCTACGGCAGCAACTCGGCCCGCACCCACTCCCTCGTCATGCGGTCGCGCAGCGGCACGATCCGCACCATCGAGAGCGAGCACAACTTCAGCCGGCCGGGGTGGTTCGGCAGCACCGAGATGATCGAACCCTGACGTGCGCACCCTCGTCGTCGGTGAGGCGCTCGTCGACCGGGTGACGAGCGCCGACGGCTCGGTCGTGGAGCACGTCGGCGGCAGCCCGGCCAACGTCGCCTTCGGCCTCGGTGCCCTCGGCCACGACGTCGAGCTCGCCACCTGGATCGGCGCGGACGCGCGCGGCGACCGCATCGAGACGGTATGCCGCTCACACGGCATCGCGCTCAGCCCCGGTTCGCGCGGGGCGCGGTCGACCCCGGTCGCGCACGCACACCTCGACGAGCTGCGCTCGGCGACCTACACCTTCGACCTCGAGTGGGCCCCGGACGACTTCCCGAGCCCCGCGTCCTTCGGGCACGTCCACGTCGGCAGCATCGGCGCCGTGCTCGAGCCCGGGGCGACACAGGTACGGCGGTTCCTCGAGCAGGCGGCCGAGCTGGCCACCGTCTCGTACGACCCCAATCTCCGGCCCGCCCTCATGAGCCTGGAGGAGGCCCGGGCGGCGGTGACGGGCATCCTGCCGTTCGTCGACGTCATCAAGGCGAGCGACGAGGACCTCGCCTGGCTCTCGCCGGGCCGCCCCCTGGACGAGCTCACCGCCGAGTGGGCTGCGCTCGGACCGGCGCTGGTGGTCGTGACGCGCGGGGGCGACGGCGCCCTCGTGCGGGTCACGGGTTCGGGCGAGCAGGAGACCCTGCCGGCCGCCGCCACGCGGCTCGTCGACACGGTGGGAGCGGGCGACTCCTTCATGGCGGGGCTCCTCTCCGGGCTGCTCGATGCGGACCTGCTGGGCTCCGTCGAGGCCCGGGGACGCCTTTGCAAGGCGTCCCTTCGCGAGGTCGCGCCCGCCGTCGAGCGGGCGCTCGCCACGGCCGCCCGCACCGTCGCCGTGGCGGGCGCGTATGCGCCGTCCCGCGCCGAGCTCGGCTGAGCATCCAGCCGGTTCACAGGGTCGACAACGACCCCCACGGGAGGCAACAATCCCGTGGGGCCGCCGGGTCAGCGGGGCCAGGCCCCTGTCCATGTGGCCGCGAACAGGTGGAGGAGACGGGTGAGCGACCAGCCCGAGGCGCCTCGTCGGAAGATCGGACCCTACGAGCGCAGCCTGTTGGAGTCACGCGCCGCCATTCGGGAGGCCGAGCGCAGGGCGGCCCGGCAGCGGCTGCGGCGGCTCAGGGCAGCTGCGGCGCTCACAGTCGTCCTCCTCGTCGCGACGACGGTCGGGACCGTCGTCTGGTGGCTGGGGCGGCCCGACGCCGGCACCCCTGCCGCGAGCCCGGCGGCGCAGCAGCGCTGCCAGACGTCCGCACCGGTCCGGATCTGGGCACCGCCGTCGGCGCGACCGGCGCTCCAGGCTGCCGTCAAGGCCTACGGGGAACAGTCTGGCGCCACCTGTGCCGACTTCACCGTGGAGGCGCACCCGTCGGCTGACGTTGCCGAGAGGCTGAGCGGCGGCGAGGGCGAGCGCCCCGATGCCTGGGTGACCGACTCGGCGGTCTGGGCGGACAAGGTGACCTCGGCCAAGAAGGTCGCCCTCGAGCCGGCGCAGCCGTTCGCGACGAGCCCGCTCGTCCTCGCGGTATCGCGCCAGTCCGCGTCGACCGTCCCGGCCGGAACCAACTGGAAAGCTCTCCTCGCCTCGGGCCAACCGGTCCGGCTCAGCGACCCACGCACCACCACGGCGGGGATGCTCGCCCTGGCCTCCGCCCTGCCCGTCCTCGGCAGCGACGCCCGCGCGGCGCTGCCCCACCTTGCCAAGGGCGTGGCGCCCTCGACCGAGGACCTCTTCGCCACCGACAAGGGGTCCAGCACGGCAGCGATCTTCCCCGCGGCCGAGGTCGATGTCATCGCGCACAACCTGGCCGCCACGACGCGTCCGTTCGCCGCCGTCGTGCCGGGCGAGCGGACGGCGTCGTTCGAGTACTCCCTCGTGAGCGTTGCGACCGAGCCGGCGAAGGTGGCTGCCATCCGGGACCTGCGCACCTTCCTGTCGAGTGGCGCCGCCGTGCAGGCCCTCGCCGGCAGTGGGCTGCGACCGACCGTCGACACCAGGGCCGTCCCGGCCGGCCCGGGGGCCGTGACGGCCACCTTCACCGCTGCCGCGCCGACGCTGCAGGCGGTCACCACCGCGGGCAACGCCTGGCAGGCGGCGACGCTCGACTTCCGCCTGCTCGCCGTCATCGACGTGTCGGGCTCGATGAAGGAACGCGCCGGGGCCTCGACGCGCATCGGCATCACCCAGCAGGCGGCGCAGCTCGCGCTCGGTTCCCTGCCCAGGTCGAGCGAGCTGGGGCTGTGGGCGTTCTCGATCGGCATCGGACCGGCCGGTGCCGACTACAAGCAGCTCGCCCCGATCGGGCCCCTCAGCGACGAACAACACCTCGCGAGGGTCTCGCAGGCCACGGCGTCCCTGTCCAGACGGGTCGGGGGCGGCACGGGCCTCTACGACACGATCTGGGCGGCCTACCAGGAGGTGCTCGACGGCTGGAAGCCCGGACAGGTCAACGCGGTGGTCATCCTCACCGACGGCCGCAACGACGACCCATGCGGGCTCAGCCTGGCGCAGTTGACGGCGCGCCTCGCCAAGGCCGACCCGAAGCGCCCGGTCGCGATCACGACGATCGGGATCGGCTCGGACGTCGATGCGAAGGCCCTGACGCAGATCTCCACGACGATGCACTCGGCGTACTACCCCGCCCCGCGGCCCGAGGACATGCAGCAGGTTCTCGCCACGGCACTGCTGGACCACGACTGCACGGACGGCGTCTGCGCCTGACGCCAAGGCGCGAGGACCCGAGCGACGAAGGAGCGAGGCCCGGAGCCGCGAGGAGACCGGGGAAAGGGATCGAGTGAGGCCCGGAGCGCCGCTTCGGCGTCAGGCGCCATCGAATGCGCCTGACGCCAAGGCGCGAGGACCCGAGCGACGACCTGGTCCACGACCGGGTGAGCAAGGCGGTATGTCGCTCAGCTCGCGAGCTGAG
The DNA here is from genome assembly GCF_000576575.1 of Intrasporangium chromatireducens Q5-1. Classification (GTDB taxonomy): domain Bacteria; phylum Actinomycetota; class Actinomycetes; order Actinomycetales; family Dermatophilaceae; genus Intrasporangium_A; species Intrasporangium_A chromatireducens. The sequence goes on along the minus strand of NZ_AWQS01000006.1, from coordinate 4 downwards.
CGAC